>VAZF01000006.1 GCA_005888425.1 Alphaproteobacteria bacterium | reverse complement strand
AGGCGCAGGGCGAGCGGAAGCACCTCGTAGCCGTAGCGGTCCATGTAATAGGCCACAGAGCCGAGCACGACGCTGCCGCGGTTGTTCGGGTCGATCTCCTTCTTCTCGCTGGCGCTGCCATGGATGTTCCGATCGAGCCCCTGACTGACAATAATGCAATCGCTCTGCCGCCGGTTCATCTCGATCGCATTCTTGGCGTAGACGGCGGCCAGATCGTCGAGGGTCGCGATCAGCACGTGCTGACCGCGCTCGGTCTGCAGAAATTTGGCCACCAGCGCGTCTGCCCGCACGGGTTGTCCGCCGGTATCAAGCAGCGCGAGTTTCAGCGATGGCAATGATTCGTGCAGGCCGTCCGTGATGCCCTTCACGCGCTCGCTGATCGCGGGACCGGGATCGGCGAGATCGCCGATGAGCACGGCCATCACCTGCTCACCGGGCCAGGTCTCCACCGCGAACGCGCCGAGCGCGCGCCCGGCGATGCCCCCGGCGGCGCGGTTGTCGGGTCCGTAGAGCGGCGCTCCGGGGAGCGGGTGAACGAGGGCAAGACCCGGAATGGATGCAGCCGCGAGACGGCGGGCGATCTCTGCATTCGCCTCCCTATCGGTGTTGTACTCGATCAACAGGTCGATCTTGGCAGCGATCGCCGCTTCCGCGTTTGCGATGGCTCGCGCCGGATCGCCGGCATTATCGAAATAGAGCATGTCGACCGGCAGCGTGCGCGCTGCCAGCTCGAAACTGCGCCGGACCTCGGCGCCGGTAAAGCCGAGACCCTCCAGCGTCACACCGGGGGTTTCGTCGAGATTCGCCAAGGCGATCCGAAACCGCCGCCCCTCAGCCCTCGCCGGACGAATGCCGCACGCCAGCAATCCGCCGAGAAATAACCGTCGCCGAAGCCCCGGCCGCCCCGCCATGCGCTATTGGATTGCCTCGATATTCACGAAGGTGCCGGTGAGGCCGACCGCCTTTGGCACCGTCATTGAGAGGAAGAATGTGGCGCGCTTCGAGGCCGCCGCGGCATCTGCGATCAGCTGTGTGCGCACATTCTCGATGATGTGGATGCCGTTATCGGTGATCAGCGTCTTGTGCACCGGGAAAGCAATGTCCTTGTCTTCGCCGGGGATCACCTCAACGGCCCAACTGTCGCTGCCAACGACGACCACCTTCTGAGAGGCGAGCCATTTCGCCGCCGAGTCGGTGATGCCCGGCTCGCCGCCGTTGTAGGCCGCGTTCTGCGCCGGAAATTGCTCAAACAAATCACCCCACCCGGTATTGATGAACACCGCATCTCCTTCCTTCAGGGTTACGTTGTACATCTTGAGCCCGGCTTGCAGATCGGCTTCGGTGATCATCGTGCCCCCGTCCAGGCAGGGGCGCTTGCAGGCAGCGTTCGCCTTCAGCTTGCCGGCGGCCTGAAACACCTTCACCGCGTCGATGACGACGCCGCGCGTCGCAAACGTTTTGATGTTCTCAATACCTAGGCGTTTGAGGTTGTTCTGCGTGATGTATTTTCCCATCGGAGTCTGGTTGTAGTAGCAGTCCTGCACGCCGATGTGGCCTATCCCGTCGATGTGGGTGCCGACATGGCTTTGGCTGAGATAGGTGTCTTCCATATAGCTCAGCTTGTTCTTGCCGAACTCGGCTCCCGGCATCGTCGCGAAGCTGGTCAGGACGGTCTTGCTGAAGCGGGTCCCGAACAGCGGCACGCCATCGGCGAGCGGGTAGGCCATCGGAGTTACCACCCCGGTCTGGATCTCGGCGGCGGCGGCCTTCGTGACAGCCGGCGTGATGCGATTGGTCGCGCCGGTCTGATCCTCCGGCCCAAACGGCGAGGGCGCGACGAGCGCTTTGCAATCCGCCTCAGCCCGGGCTGGCGCCGTTGGTCCGAACAACGACAGGACCGAGATCCCTAGGAACGCGGCTAATCCGGCGATTCTCATGGCGCTCCTCCCTCCTGTTCTGCGCGTCGGTTACGACGCTAAGCTTAGCGGAAGGATGACGCAGTTGGCGGGATTGCGCTACCCTCGATTGACCAGCCTTTAAGCGGTTGCTGTGGGCAGACCGGATGGGGAGGGGAGTGGTTTCGCTTCGGCGAATAAAGGGAGTAGACGGCGGCGTCGCGTTGCGCGATGTGACCGTGCGCTACGGGCGGCGAATAGCCTTGGAGGCGGTCAGCGGTGAGTTCATTTCGGGCAGCCTGACTGCGGTCGTCGGGGCGAACGGGGCCGGCAAGAGCACCCTGCTGGCGGCGATCGCGGGCGTCGTGCGCCTGGCCGGCGGAGCGGTGAATTGTACGGCGCGGTCGCGGTTGGCCTATCTGCCGCAGCGTACGGCAATCGACCATGAGTATCCGCTGACATTATCGGAGTTGATCACGCTCGGCGGCTGGCGGGAGTTCGGCGCCTTCCGCTCCCCCGACGCTTCGCTAAGAGCGCGTGTCGCAGCGGCGACGGAAACCGTCGGACTACCGGGAAAGCTGGCGCGCCCGATTGGCGAGCTGTCGCTCGGCGAGTTGCAGCGGGCGCTGTTTGCGCGGGTGATTGTGCAGGATGCCGCAATCATTCTGCTCGACGAGCCGTTTGCCGCGGTCGATGCGCAGAGCCTCTCGGTGCTGCTCGATCAGGTAACGCGATGGCACGAGGAGGGACGGACCGTCATCGTCGTGCTGCACGATCTCAATTTGGTGCGGGCGCACTTTCCGTCGACTTTGGTCTTGGCGCGGCGCTGCCTCGCCTGGGGAACGACGGAGGTCGCACTACCGGCAATGGCGGCGTGATGTCGGCGCATGCGCTCCTTGTTGAACCATTCGAGACGCTCGCTTTTATGCGCGCGGCTCTGGTTGCTTGCCTGGCGCTGGCGCTGGCCAACGGCGCGGTTGGAACGCTGCTGATCTTGCGCCGCGCGAGCCTCGACGGCGATGTCCTCGGACATGCGGTCATGCCCGGCGCCGCGATCGGGTTTCTGTACGCAGGGCCATCGCCGGTCTGGTTGTCGCTAGGCGGGCTGGCAAGCGGGTTTGCCGTGGCGGCGCTTGCCGGGCTCCTCGCCAGTGATCGGGCGAGGCGTGACGTAGGGCTCGTCGCGTTTTATCTGATCGCCCTCTCGCTCGGCGTTCTTCTCGTCGCGTGGCGCGGCAGCAATGTGGAAATCATGCGCGTGCTGTTCGGCACGGTCCTGGCGATCGACCGCGCCGCGCTGCTGCAGATTGCTGCCCTTGCCAGCATTATACTGTTGGTCATAGCAGCCCTCTATAGACCGCTGGCCGTAGGCGCCTTTGACCCGGCGTTTCTTCTCGCGGCGGGCATACGGGCGCCGTATGGAGCGGTGTTCGCCGCGCTTGTCGTGCTGGCGCTGGTCGCGAGCTTCCAGGCGTTCGGCACGTTGCTGGCGCTCGGCCCGATGCTGCTTCCGGCGGCAGCGGCGAGGTGCTGGCGCTTGGGGGCGGCAGCATCGATCGCCCTGGCGACCGGCTTCGGCGTGGCCGCTTCGCTAGCCGGGCTTCTCCTGTCATATCACGGCAATCTGCCCTCTGGCCCGGCGATCGTGCTGAGCGCGGGAGTGCTGTTCGGGATGTCGTCCATCCTTGCCGGCATCCTGCGGCGTGTGACGCCTGTCCCGGGGTGGAGCACTTGATGTTGCCCCGTATTCTCGCGATCGCGTTTGTGGGCATGTTGCTTTCAAACCCGGTGCTGGCGGCGGACCGCATCCCCGTCGTCGCGACGTTCAGTATCATCGGAGACATGCTCGCCACTATTGGCGGCGGTCACCTCGATATAAAAACAATCGTCGTAGCGGGAGGTGATTGCGAGCTGTACCAGCCGACCGCAGCCGATGTCGCCACGGTAGCCGCCGCGCGCGCCGTCTTCATCAACGACCTCAACGAGGAGTTCGAGCCTTGGCTCGAGCCGCTGCTCAAGCAGGCTCGGTTCGAAGGCGCGAAGATCGTCGTCAGCCGGGGGGTGCGGACGCTCACCGCGGAGGAGGAGCATCCGGTTTCCGGTCGGCAGCTTCCGGCGGCCATCGATCAGCACGCCTGGCTCGATCCGCGCAACGGCATCATTTACGTCCGCAACATCGCCGAAGCACTCTCTCGTCTCGATCCGGCCGATGCCGCCGATTACCGAGCGCACGCCACCGCCTACACAAAGGAGCTACGGGCGATCGATGACTGGGCGCGCAAGGAGATGTCGGAAATCCCGCTACGAAAGCGGCGGTCCTTGGCGTCGCACGATTCGCTGCAATACATCGCGACCGCCTACGGCATCACGCTGCTGGCGGTGAACGGTTGGACCAACAAGAGCGAACCGTCTGCGGCAGAGCTTGCGAAACTGGCGCGGCAGATCAAGGCCGAACACGTCAGGGCGCTGTTTCTCGACAGCATCACCGATCCGCGCACGATGCAGCGCATCGCGGCTGAAACCGGCGCGGTGATCGGCGGCATGCTATACGGCGACTCGCTCTCCCCCGCCCCGGGCGAGGCGGACACTTACCTCAAGATGCTGCGTCATGATGTGTCCGTCCTGAAGGCCGGGATGACGATGAACTGAGCCATGTTGCTGGTTTCGGTGTGGTGGCGCCTGCTCGCCGCGGGGATCGCAGTCGCCGGGTTGTGGGCAGCCGTGTTGTGGGTTGCGCCGTCAACCCCGTCGATTTCATCGGCTGAGCCCCCGGTTCGCGTCGCGGCGCCGCCCGTCGTCGTGCCGGTGCTCGCTAGTGGCGGCTTGCGCGCGGTGGTCCAGTCCGGTTTCCCCGCGCCCGGTGGCGGCCGCTTCGATCGTTTCGATGTCGCTGCGCACCCGGTTGCCGCGCCGGTCAATGCGCGCGGTCAGGTCGCGTTTTATGCCACCGTACTGCGCTCGCCGGCCCGCGAGGGCATCTTCATCGCCGAAGGCGGCCAGGTGAGAAAGCTAGCCGCGTTCGGCGACAATCTATCGGGGGGCGGAACGCTCGCGGAGTTCGGGGCGCATCCGCTGCCATCATTGAATGCGGCGGGACACGGCGCGTTTGTCGCGCACATCGCCGGCGGGCGCGCAACCGAGGGAGTTTTCCTCGCCGCGCCGGAGGGGGTGCAGACGATCGCGCGCGCGGGCGACGATGCGCCGGGAATGCCGGGAGGTGTCCTGATCAGTTTCGACGCGCCGTCCGTCAACGACAATGACGAGCTCGCTTTTGTCGCCAATGTGCGCCGCGGCCGCGACACTCTCGATGTGCTGTATTTCTGGAATGGGAGGCTCTTGCAGCGGGTAACAGCAGAAGGCGACCGGCTGCTTCGGATCGGCGGCACGATGGACAAGATCGGCGGCCCGGCGCTGAACAACGCCGGCGTTATCGCCTTTCCGGCGGCCCTCTTCAGGGGCCCGGCGCTCGGCGGCATCTTCGTCGCAGGTGCGCGCGAGCTGCGTCTGGTGGTCGGAGCCGGCGACCGGGCCCCGAGCGGCGCCATGATCCTGCGGTTCTCGGAGCGGGTTGCGATCGATGATGAGGGCGGGATCGCATTCGGCGCGTATCTCGGCGAAGGCGGGACGACACGCGAAGCGGTGATGCGGAGCGGAGCGGAAGGTCTGGCCGAGATTGCCGCGGAGGGAGCACCCGCGCCGGGTGGCGGCCGCTATGCCGGTTTCGGTCCTTGGCCCACTGCTGGGCCGGGTGGGGCGACGGCATTCATAGCCGCTCTCGACGGCGGCCCCGGACCGCTTGCTGCCTTTGCCGGCATGCCAGGCGAAATCGGCCGAGTCGCGACCGCCGGCGAAACCCTGCCGAGCGGTGAAGTGATCGGCCGGTTCGCCGTTAACGCGATCGCGATGGCGGGGCCCGGCGGCGCGTTGACGTTCGCGACGGTGGCGCAACGGCCGGATGAGCGCAGCGCGATCTACTGCCGCAGCCCGGAATTGCGTTAAAAGATTGTGGTCTATGAGGGAGACTGTTTTGGCTGCTTCGGATGGCTGCTAGCGGGCAGAACGGGTCGAACGACGCACCCAGCTCAATATCGGCTTTGGGTCCAGGCTGTGTGGAAACGGCCTGAGATTTCGGTGCTGGTGATTCCGCCCTGGGCGAATCTGCTTTAGAAATCCTGAAGCTTGGGGCTTCGGGGGTTGGCGATGCATCGGTTCATCGATGG
>VAZF01000005.1 GCA_005888425.1 Alphaproteobacteria bacterium | reverse complement strand
GGCCCAGTCGAGCGCCGCGCGCAAATTGTCGATTTCCCGAGCATAATCTGCCAGCCATTCATCCGTCCGCCGGGCTGTCGCTTCGACTTCAGCGCGCTCGAAAATTTGGCGATGGTACTCGGCGTGGCGGCGCGCGATTTGGTCGCGCGCGGCGCTCTCATCAAGCTTCTCGATTGCGTAGGCGCGGGTAGTGTCGAGCAGCCGGAACCGTGGTTTGGCCTCGCTGACATCCGCGACGACCAAAGATTTCGCCACCAGATCGGCCAGGCGGTCGATCGCATCCATACGCGTCTTTGCTGCATCGAGAACCACGGCGGCGGCAGCCTCGACCGTAAAGCCGCCGGCAAAGATGCCGAGCGCCCGGAAGAAGTGCTGCTCGTCCTCCCTCAGCAGGTTGTAGCTCCAATCGACGACGGCTCGCATGGTCCGATGGCGCGCCGTCGTTGCGCGGCGTCGCGTCCCAAACAGCGGTAAGCTTTGGTCCAATCGGGCCGCAAGGCCCTCGACCCCAAGTACTTCGACACGGGGTGCCGCGAACTCGATCGCCAGCGGCAAACCGTCCAGCCTGCTGCAAATCTCGCTGACGAGCAGGGCGTTCGCATCGGTCAGCGCGAAGTCGTCGACAATCCCGGTGACGCGTTCGACAAACAGCTGTACCGCGGGGAAAGCCGCCGCCTCGGCGGCCGTCAGTCCGGACGATGTCGGCGGGCTGCCAAGCGGTCCGAGGCGGTGCTCGTGCTCGCCCGCGACCCCGAGCGGCTCGCGGCTCGTCGCCAGGATGTTGACCCGAGGCACGCCGCTGAGAACCGCCGCCACCAGGCTGGCCGCCGCGTCGATCACATGCTCGCAATTATCGAGCAGCAGCAGCATTCGCTTGTCTCTGAGGCCAGCGACCAGCCCGGGAAGCGGATTTTCGGTGCGGACTTCCAGGCCGAGCACCGTCGCAACCGCGCTCGGCACCAGGCGCGGATCGCCGAGCGGCGACAGATCGGCCAGCCAGACACCGTGTTCATAATCGGCGATCATGCGCTCGGCGACGGCGAGGGCGAGCGTGGTCTTGCCGATACCGCCGGCCCCGACAATTGTCAGCAGGCGCTCACGTGATAAGCGCGAGACGAGCGTCGCCACGACTTCCTCGCGGCCGATCATCCGGGTCGCCGCGAGCGGCAGATTGTGCGCTGTCGCCGACGCGATCGTCGCGGCCGGCGAGGCCTCGGCCGGTTTTTCAAAGCGAACCGGGGCGACGAAATTGTAACCCCGTCCTGGAATGGTAGCGATGTAGCGGCGGCCGCCTTGGCCATCGCCAAGGGCCCGGCGTAAGGCGCTGATCTGGATCTTCAGGTTGGCGTCTTCGACAAAGGTTTTCGGCCAGGTGAGGGATATGAGCTCATCCTTGCCGATTACCTCACCCGGGCGTTGGAGCAGCGTGGCAAGGATGTCAAAGGCACGGCTGCCGAGGCGCACCGGCTGGTCGCCTTCAAGCAGCAGGCGCTCTGCCGCGAGAAGCCGGAACGGGCCAAAGACGACGGCTTGTCCGTCCATCGGTTGCTCGCTGAGTTCACCCCTTTTTACCTGTTTTTACTTGACTGGCGCCACCCCCAAACGGCGTCCGCTGTCGGATTAAGTCTGCAGAAAGCCTTGACGTTCATCACCGCGATTGCTGTCGCAGATGAGTTCGCGAGTGCGCCGGCGCATGCGGGCTACGCGCACCATCTCGGCGATCGACGCGTCAGGTACTCTGGGCGTGGTCAAACAACGAATTTACGGGGGTCGTCAACGTCGGCGTGTTCTGCGCCTTGGTCGGCCGAGTGACCGACGCAGCGAGCGGCGATCTGGATCCGCAGCGGGTATTCGGGAGGCTGCGGATACACGCAGGTCAGGCTCGGAATAAGGGTGGAGCGGCGCGAACAGAAAACGCCACGGCTTTAGGGAACGTCCACCGGTCGGGAAGAGCGGCTCGGAGATGAACGCCTGGCGCTCCCCGTGAACCGCCTTTCGCAGGCTGAGGTAAAAAAATATTTAAACGATTTACCACTGGCCACGATCATGATCATGCTGAAATGAAGCATTGAATAGATAGGTTTACCTGGTCCACTTCGAAATTTTACGCACTTTTACTGGGCTGTCGCCGCCGGAGCACACAGCTTCCCGTCAACGCGTCGCACCAACCAGCGAACTCGTGTTGAGAGCGGGAGTGATGGTAATGGCGGAAACGGCGAGCATCGAAATCACACAACCGACCTCTCTGGTCGAGTGGCGCCGCATCGACCCAATCATCGGCTTCGATCGATGCGACCGGGCCAATGATCCAGTGGTTCATCACCTCGGACTCTGTCTCCACACCGCCCGCTCCCGGCCTTCGGAGATGAGCCCTGTCTGCGCCGATCACGTCGCCTCGGCGCTCCAGGCCTACCTCAAGCAGGCACACAACATCGTCTCGCTTCCGCCCCGCGCGGCGCGCGGCGGATTGGCCCCCTGGCAGCTGCGGCGAGCAAAAGAAATGTTGGTTTCACGCCTCGACGAGCCGATATCGCTGCCGGAACTGGCGCGCGCCTGCAAGCTCTCGCCGGGCCATTTTGCCCGCGCCTTCCGCAAGATGACGGGCCAGCCGCCACATCGCTGGCTCATGGAGCAGCGGATCGAGAAGGCAAAGCAGCTGCTCGTCGACTCGACGCTGTCGCTGGCCCAGATCGCTCTGACCTGCGGCTTTGCCGACCAAAGCCATTTCACTCGGGTCTTCGCCCAGCTGGTTCAATCGAGCCCCGGTCAATGGCGCCGTCATTGGCGCAGCGGTCCGGCCGCGGCGTGATATCGATCGATTTGGTCAAATCATGCTCGCTTCGATCAAGTCCGCGCCGCCTTTCTTCACCACATTTGGCACCGGTTCAGGCGGCGGTGCTGCCGCAGCAGGGTCGGAAGGATTAGTGACATGACAAACGTAGTGCATCGGGAATTCACCGAACGGAAGCCGCTTCCGGCGCCGAACAGCGACTTCTACGAGGTCTACGAGACTTTGAGCGCCGAGGAACTCGCCGTCGTGAAGCGGGTGCGCGCGTTCATGGAGGCCAAGGTCGCGCCCGTCATCACGAAATATTGGGTGGATGACGCCTTTCCGTTCGAGCTGCTGCCGGCGGCGAAGGAATTGGGCATTGGCGGGCTTGGCATGGAGGGCTACGGCTGCGCGGGTGGAAGCCTGGCGCTGCTGGGCTTTGTCCAGATGGAGATGGCCCGCGTCGACCCGTCGTTCTCGACGTTCATGGGCGTCCACAACGGTCTGGCAATGGGCTCGATCTACATCGACGGATCGGAGGACCAGAAGCAGAAATGGCTGCCGCCGATGGCACGCCTGGACAAGATCGGCTGCTTTGGCCTCACCGAGCCGCTGGTCGGTTCCGGCGCCTCCGGCGGGCTGACGACAACGGCGGAGCGCAAAGGCGACGCCTGGATCCTCAACGGCGAGAAGCGGTGGATCGGCAATGCGCCATGGTGCGATGTTTCGATCATTTGGGCGCGTGATCTCGCCGATAACCAGGTCAAGGGCTTCATCGTCGAAAACAAAACGACGCCGGGCTTCAGTGTCGAGAAGATCGAAAACAAGATCGCCCTCAAGGTCGTCCAGAACGGCCACATCACGCTGCGGGACGTCCGTGTGCCGGAAGCGAACCGGCTGCAGAGCGGCAACTCGTTCCGCGACACCGCGAAGGTGCTGAAGATGACGCGCTACGCCGTCGCGTGGATGGCGACCGGATGCGCGATGGGCGCTTACGAGGCCGCCGTCAAGTACAGCCAGGAGCGCTTGCAGTTCGGCAAGCCGATCGGGTCGTTCCAGCTGGTGCAGGATCTCCTCGCCAAGATGATCGCCAACATCACGGCGTCGCAGTGCCTGATCACACGGCAGGCGCAGCTGCATGCCGAGGGCAAGCTGACAGACGCACATGCGGCGCTCGCCAAGGCGTTCTGCACGGCCAAGTGCCGCGAGACCGTCGCATGGGCCCGCGAGCTCCTGGGCGGCAACGGCATCGTCGCCGACTACAAGGTGGCGCGCTTTTTCACCGATGCCGAAGCGCTCTACTCCTACGAAGGCACCTTCCAGATGCAGAATTTGATCGTCGGCAAGGCCGTCACCGGGCTCAGCGCTTTTATCTGAACGGCGCGTTCGCGTACTGCGCTCATCTTTTCCGCTGGAGCAATCCGATGAGTTCGTCACCGATGCTGGAAAACCTGCTGTACGACAAAAAGGGCGCCATTGCCTATGTGACGTTGAACCGCCCCAGGGTGCTCAACGCCCTCAATCGGCAGACTTGGCAAGAGCTGCGCACGGTATTCGAGGACGCGCGTGACGACCCCGAAATCCGCGGCGTGATCCTGACCGGGGCAGGCGACAAGGCCTTTATCGCCGGCGCCGACATCGGGGAGCTCGCGCACGTCACCGCGGTCGAGGCCGAGCAGTCCAGCAGTTACGGGCAGGCGGTCCTGGATCTGATCGAGAATCTCGGCAAGCCGGTGATCGCCGCGGTGAACGGCTATGCGCTTGGCGGCGGCTGCGAGACCGCGATGGCGTGCACCATCAGGGTGGCCGCAGAGCACGCCAAATTCGGTCAGCCCGAAGTCACCCTCGGGCTGATCCCAGGCGGCGGCGGCACGCAGCGTCTGCCGCGGCTGGTCGGTAAGGGGCGAGCCCTGCAGCTCATTCTCTCCGGCGGCATGATCGACGCGGGGGAAGCCCACCGGATCGGACTCGTCAACGAGGTGGTCCCCGCCGGCGATCTGCTCATCCGAGCCGAAGCGATCCTGAAGCAGATTTTCGCCAACGCCCCGATCGCCGTGAAGTTCTCTCTCGAGGCGGTGAACCGCGGGCTGGACACGAACTTGGCGGAGGGACTTTCGCTCGAGGCATCGCTGTTCGGCTTGTGCGCCGGGACAGGTGACAAAGCCGAAGGGACCTCGGCCTTTCTCGCAAAACGGACGCCGCAGTTTCACGGAAACTGAATTCAGCAACACGCGTCGCGTGGCCGAGCGGCCGTGGCGACCACGGAGGCAGCAAATGACAACCGACAACATCTTCTCGGGGTTGAAGGTCGTGGATCTGGCGAGCTTTATCGCCGGCCCTGCGGCGGCGGTGATCCTGTCGGACTTTGGCGCCGACGTCATCAAGGTCGAGCCGCCGAAGGGCGAACTCTGGCGGATTGCGAATAAGATCCCGCCGCAGCCAATCGCGCCGGAGCCCTACCAGTGGC
>VAZF01000004.1 GCA_005888425.1 Alphaproteobacteria bacterium | reverse complement strand
GGTCAAAAACGGCGTCGATTGCATCAAGCTCGCGCTCGACGGCATCCAGCGCCGCCCGGATAGCGAGCTGATCGCCGCCTTCACCCAGGAGGAAACCGACATCATCACGCGCGAGGCGCACCGCCTCGGCCGCAAGGTGATCTCGCACTCGGTCGGCCGCGAGGCGACGCTTTACGCCGCGCGCGCCGGTATCGACCTGATCTTCCACGGCTTCGACCTCGACGATGAATGCATCGCGGCGATGCTGAAGAGCGGCAGCTTTCTCTGTCCGACGCTGACGCATCCCCGGAACCTGATCGATTTCACGCAGCCGCATGAGCCGGCAGCGCAAAAGGGCCGGATCGAGGTGACGGAGCGGCGCTATCGGATCGGCTGCGCCAATCTGAAGAAGGCCAAGGCCGCCGGTGTGCCGTTTCTGCCGGGCACCGATAGCGGCTTTGCGATCACCCCCTATGGCGAGTGGCATGCGCGCGAGCTCGAATTGTTTGTTGACGATCTCGGCTTTACGCCGGCCGCCGCTCTGCGCGCGACGACCGAGGCGGCGGCGCGCTTTATGAGCGGCGGTGAGAATATCGGGGTACTCGAGCCCGACCGCGCCGCCGATTTCATCGCGCTCGACGGCTCGCCGCTCGCCGATATCGGCATCCTGCAAGATAAAAGCCGGCTGCGCGCCGTCTATATCGCCGGCAAGGAGTACCGGATGGCGGACCGGCCCTACGACCCGCGCAAGGTGACCGATTTTGCGCTGACCAATTGGACCGACCTCTACACGCAGGCGCGGGTCGCCGAATTGGGCGCCCGCCCGCGTCGATTGGCCGCCGAGTAGACCCAAACCCGTTGCTTCCGGCGGATATCCGCGCTGCTGTCTGACATTGCGGCCATTGCCGGCGGCTGACCGGCAACCGACATAACGCCCGCGCCGGTCGTATCGCGCGAGGTATTGATGGACGATTCGCCTGGTTTTGTTCGCGCGATGCCGGCCGCCGAGGCATCCGGATCATGTTCGGCCGCCGGAGACCCGGACCTTATCCGCGAGGTTGGCGATTGGCTGATCCGCGAGGGCCGCTTCGCCGCCGACAATGCCGAGCTGTTCGCGCGGTTTTGCGAACGCATCTCGGCGCACAGCGTGCCGCTCGACCGCGCCTACCTGCATTTGCGCGCGCTGCATCCACAATATCGCGGCGTGTCGCGGATCTGGAAACCCGGGGAGCCGCTCTCTGAACGCTTATCGACTACGCCATCGAGAAGACCGCGACCTATATCGAGAGCCCGGTGCGTGTCGTCGTCGAGCAGCGGCAGCGCCTCGAATGGCGGCTCGACAACAACAACGCCCTGCCGTTCGCGACATTGGAGGAGCTGCGCGAACAGGGCTACTCGCATTACGTCATCGCGCCGCTCCCGTATGCGACTGCGGGCCTGACCAATGCGCTGTCCTGGGCGACCCGACGACCGGGCGGCTTCACCGCGGCTCATCTTCACCTGTTCGATGCGCTCTTGCCGGTCTACGCGACCCTCGTCGAAGCCAAGGCCCTGTGGCGCTTTTCCACCAATATGCTGACGACTTATGTCGGCCGCGAGCCCGCGCACTTTATCCTCGAAGGCCAGGTCCGGCGCGTCGATGTCCGGACGATCACGGCGGCATTGATGCTGGTCGATCTGCGCGACTTCACCTTGCTGTCCGACCGCGAGAGCCCGCGCTCGGTGATTCGCATGCTGAACGATTATTTCGACTGCGTCTTTCCGCCGGTGCAGTCGCATGGCGGCGACATCATGGAAATCATGGGTGACGGCGTCCTCGCGATTTTCCATCAGGGGCCGGACTCGAATGCCGCCGAGGCGTGCAATGCCGCGCTCGCCGCCGCGACCGAGGCCTTGGCCGAGGTTGCCGAGCGCAACCGCCGGCATCCGCCCGGCGCGCCCGTATTGCAGGCCGGCATCGCGCTGCATTACGGCACCGTCTCCTACGGCAATATCGGATCGGGCGACCGGCTCGATTTCACAGTGATCGGTCCCGATGTGAACTTGACAAGCCGCATCGAGCGGCTGTGCCGCGAGCTCGATCGGCACCTGATCCTGTCGGAGGCTTTCGCCGAGGCGCTCGGCCGGCCGATGTGGGAACTGGGCGCGTTTGAGCTGCGCGGCTTCTCGCGCATGCAGCGCCTGTTCGAACCGCCCCCCGAAGAGCTGAACGAGGGCTAGCGCCGGTCGCGGAAGAATTTGCGCAGCAGGGCCGCGGCCGCGCGCTCGCCGATGCCGCCATAGACCTCCGGCCGGTGATGACAGGTCGGCTGGTCGAAGATGTGGGGCCCATGCTCGACGCCGCCGCCCTTTGGGTCATAGGCGGCGAAATAGAGCCGCCGGATCCGCGCCAGCGAGATCGCCGCGGCGCACATCGGGCAGGGCTCCAGCGTCACGTAGAGGTCGCAGCCGGCCAGTCGCTTCAGCCCGAGTCGTGCGGCGCCGGCGCGCAATGCCAGCATCTCGGCATGCGCGGTGGGGTCGCGCTCCTGCTCGACCCGGTTGCCGACCGCCGTAATCAATATGCCGTTTTCATCGAAGAGCGCCGCGCCGACCGGCACCTCGCCGCGCTCGGCCGCCGCCTTCGCCTGGTCGAGGGCGAGCGTCATCCCTTCCGGCATCGATGGCGGCGGATTTGTCATCGGCGATTGCCGCCGGGCGCGGCCCGGCCTATGTCGTGACCTCGCATGAGAGACAGCTTGCCACAACCGACCCCTGGCCTCACCCACGATCGCGAGCGGCCGCAGGGCGTCGCGCCCGACCGGATCGCGCCCCAACGGATCGCCAAGGTGCTGGCGCGCGCCGGGCTGTGCTCGCGGCGTGATGCCGAGCGCTGGATCGCCGAAGGCCGCGTTGCCGTCGACGGCACGGTGCTGACGACCCCGGCGGTGACCGTCACGCCCGACAGCAACATTCGGGTGGACGGCAAACCGCTGCCCCAGCCGGAACGCGCCCGCCTGTGGCGCTACCACAAGCCGGCGGGGCTGGTGACGACGCATCGCGACGAGAAGGGCCGCCCCACGGTGTTCGCCGCGCTCCCGGCCGGGCTGCCTCGCCTGATATCGATCGGCCGGCTCGACCTAAGCTCCGAAGGGCTTTTGCTGCTGACCAATGACGGCGCGCTTGCCCGCCGTCTCGAACTGCCGGCGACCGGTTGGGTGCGGCGCTACAAGGTGCGGGTGCATGGCGATGTCGAGCCGGGGCGGCTCGCGGCCCTGGCCGGCGGCATCACCGTCGATCGCGTTTCATATGGGCCGATCCGCGCCCGGCTCGAGCGCCAGCAAGGCTCGAACGCCTGGATCACTCTGTCATTGCAGGAAGGCAAGAACCGCGAGGTGCGGCGCGTGCTTGAGCATTTGGGCTATCCGGTGACCCGGCTGATCCGACTCGCCTATGGACCGTTTCAGCTCGGACACCTCGCCCGCGGCATGATCGAGGAGGTGCCGGGGAAGGTCTTGCAGGAACAGCTCGGCGTCGGCGGCAAAGGGGCGAGGGGGAGACATGCTCGAAAAACTGTTCCGGCTTGACGAGAACCGCACGACAATCCGGATCGAGATTATCGCCGGTCTGACGACCTATCTGACGATGGCCTACATCGTGTTCGTCAACCCGCTGATCTTGAGCGGCGCGGGGATGGATCGCGGCGCCGTCTTTGTCGCGACCTGTCTCGCCTCCGCCTTCGCGACTGTGCTGATGGCGCTCTTCGCGAATTATCCGCTGGCGCTCGCGCCGGGCATGGGGATGAACGCCTATTTCGCCTATAGCGTCGTAAAAGGGCTGCACTACAGCTGGCAGGTGGCGCTCGGCGCGGTTTTCATCTCCGGTGTCCTGTTTCTGATCCTCAGTCTGACGCGCATCCGCTCCTGGATTGTCGATGCGATCCCGCTGTCGCAAAAGATGGCGATCTCCGCCGGCATCGGCTTGTTCCTCGGCATCATTGCGTTGAAAGAAGCCGGAATCATCGCCGCCAACCCCGATACGCTGGTGACGCTTGGCGATCTGAAGAGCCCGGCGACGCTGTTGGCCTGCGCCGGCTTTATCGTCATGGTCGCGCTCGACCGTCTGGCGGTGCCGGGCGCCATCATCATCGCGATCCTGGCCGCCGCGCTCACCGGCATCCTGCTCGGCATTTCGCCGTTCGCCGGAGTGATCGACACGCCGCCGAGCCTCGCGCCGACCTTTCTCGCGCTCGATTTGCGCGGCGCGCTCGATATCGGCATCGCGACTGTTATCTTCGTTTTTCTGTTTGTCGACCTGTTCGACAACACCGGGACCCTGGTCGGCGTCGCGCATCGCGCCGGGCTGCTCGACGAGCACGGCAAATTGCCGCGCATCGGCCGGGTGTTTATCGCCGATTCACTGGCCGCGATGGGTGGCGCGCTGCTCGGCACCTCGACTGTCACGGGCTATATCGAGAGCGCCGCCGGGGTAAAAGCCGGCGGGCGTACCGGGCTGACCGGCATCACGGTCGCCGTGTTGTTTCTGCTGACGCTATTTTTCGCGCCGCTTGCCGGTTCGATCGCGGCCTATGCGACAGCGCCCGCGCTGTTGTTCGTCGCGTGCCTGATGACGCGCGGTCTCGCCGAGCTCGATTGGGACGACGTCACCGAATACGCGCCGGCGGTCGTGACGGCGCTGGCGATGCCGCTGACCTTCTCGATCGCCAACGGCATCGCTTTCGGCTTTATCGCGTATGCCGCCGTCAAATTGCTGTCGGGGCGCTTTGCCGAGGTAGGCCCGTCGATGCTGGCTTTGGCCGTTCTCTTCATCGTCAAATATGCGTTCTTCTGAGAGCGCGCCGCCCCGATCAATGTCACGGGGGTTGCGCATCGTCGGCGGCGTGCATCGCGGCCGACGTCTCACCGCACCGCCCGGCGAGACGGTGCGCCCGACCAGCGACCGGGTGCGCGAAGCCCTATTCAACATCCTGTCGCACGGCAGCTTTGCCGCGGGCGGACTCCCGTTCGCCGGCCGGCCGGTGCTTGACGCGTTTGCCGGCACCGGCGCGCTCGGTCTCGAAGCCCTGTCGCGCGGCGCCAGCGCCGCCGTGTTTATCGAAAACGGCCGCGACGCTCTTGCTACCCTGCGCCGTAACATCGCCGCGCTCGGCGAAGAGGACCGCGCCCACATCGTCGCCGCCGACGCGACCCGACCGCCGAGCGCCGCCATGGTTTGCGCCGCCGCGTTCCTCGATCCGCCTTACCGGAGCGGGCTGGCCGGCCCGGCATTGAGCGCGCTCGCCGGCGCAGGCTGGCTGATGCCCGGCGCGTTGGTGGCCGTTGAGGTCGCGGCGCGCGAGGAATTATCGCCGCCGGCCGGGTTCGCGCCCATCGACGAGCGCGTTTACGGCGCGGCGCGCCTCGTGTTTTTGCGGTACAACCGGTACAACCGGAGGTGAATGATGGCCGACCCCCTACCGCAGGTAACGCTTCCGAACGGCGAGCGCGTGCCGGCCTTCGGGCAGGGCACCTGGCATATGGGCGAGGACCACCGCGGCGGCGCTGAGGAGGTTGCGGCGCTGAAGCTCGGCATCGAGCTCGGGATGACCTTGATCGACACGGCCGAGATGTATGGCAGCGGCCGCGCCGAGGAGATTGTCGCGGAAGCCGCGGCAGGGCAGCGCGACAAGCTGTTCATCGTCAGCAAGGTGCTGCCGTACAACGCATCGCGCAACGGCGTCATCGACGCTTGCGAGCGCAGCCTAAAGCGGCTCAAGACCGACCGGCTCGATCTGTACCTGTTGCACTGGCGCGGCTCGGTGCCGCTGGCCGAGACGCTCGAAGCATTCATGCGCTTGCAGCGCGACGGCAAGATCCGCCATCACGGCGTCTCTAATTTCGATCTCGACGACATGCAGGAATGGGTTGCGCTCGCCGGCGGCGAGACCGTCGCGGCCAATCAGATCCTCTGCAATTTGTAGCGGCGGGGCCCGGAATGGAAGCTGATCCCATGGTGCCGCGAGCGGCGTATCGCGATCATGGCATACACGCCGCTCGGGCAAGGCCGCATGCTGCAGCACAAGGCCCTCGGCGAAATCGCGTCCCGGCACGAGGCGACCCCGGCGCAGGTCGCGCTTGCCTGGCTGCTGCGGCAGGACGGAATGATCGTGATCCCGAAGGCAAGCCGGCAGGAGCATGTCCGCGATAACCGCGGCGCGCTCGATCTGCGGCTGACCCCCGACGACATTGCCGCGCTCGACCGCGCCTTCCCGCCGCCAAAGGGGCCGACCGCCCTGGGCATGCTGTAGAGGGTTAGAGCCCGGAGAGATCGAAGCCTGGGGAGC
>VAZF01000003.1 GCA_005888425.1 Alphaproteobacteria bacterium | reverse complement strand
GCGCATGGTCGATCCGAACGTGCCGTTTCGCGCGGTGCACGCGTCGCGCGGCAAGATCGCGCGCGCCGAGCCCGTCGCAACGCTGTACGAGCAGGGCAAGGTGCGTCACCTCGGCGCGTTTCCCATTCTCGAAGACCAGATGTGCGCCTTCACCCGCGACGCCCCATGGACCGCGGGATGGACCGCGGGCGTCTCGCCCGCATCTTCCCCCGCATCTTCCCCCGACCGCGTCGACGCGCTCGTCTGGGCCCTCAGCGATCTTTTCGTCCAGCCGATGCCGCACGCCGGCATCTTCGAGCGCTACCGCCAGCTCGCCGGGATCCCGTTCGACGGCCGCGCCCCCGAACCGCAGGGCGGGTGAACCCCAGCGAAGGCCGGGGGCAACCCGCCATTTCGCATCGGCGCCGTTTCAGACCTACAATTGGTCCTAATGATCAGGCGTGCCATTCCCGTTCGCTTCGATCGCATCGCCGAAGCGGGTCGGAACCGTCCTCTCTTAGTGACTGTAGAGACTGCGGATGGGGCCGAGCACGAGGTTTTCCTGAAGGTTTCTGCAAGACCGGAGTTAGGCATCGAGGGTCTCTCTAATGAGCTGCTGGCGGCGTGTCTCGCCGGTGATCTGGGTCTGCCGATCAATGAGCCGTTGCTGGTCGAACTGCTTCCGGAGTGGATAGGGTCGATCCCTGACCGTGAGGTCCGAGCGGTTCTGGAGCAGAGTGCAACGATTGCGTTTGGCTCAAAATCTGCCGGCACGCAGTGGCGAATTTGGTCCGCCGCCGACAATCTCAACGCGCAGCGTCGACCAAGCGCTCTGCAAATTTTCGCGTTCGACGCTTACATCGACAACGACGATCGGCGGCCGGGCAATCCGAATTGTCTTATCAGAGGCAATACCTTTCGGATCATCGATCACGAGCTGGCGTTTCGAATCAATCAAAAGCTCTTTCCGATGCCGGAGCCGTGGCGAGGGGGTTATCTGGACCGCTTTATTCGCTCGGATGGCCACATATTCGGCGCCGGCTTGAAGGGCCGCGCTCATGATCTCAGACCGATCCGGCGTGCTTGGTCTGGATTGTCGCGTGATAGGATCGATGATTGCGTCGCAGAACTGGAACGGGCGCTGAGATGAGCACCAAATCGCCTTATACTTATGTGGTTTTGCGGTACCGGCACGACCCTTTGACGGCAGAATTTGCAAACGTCGGGGTGGTCCTACATCAGCCCGCCTTGGGATTCCTCGATGCAAGGTTGCGCCGTACTTCGGGCCGAATATCTCAGATCTTTCCCGATTTGGATGGAGCAGCACTGCGCTCTTCGCTCCGCGACATCGAGCGCGCTATTAGGCGCATCGCGCGATCCGAGGCCGGTGACTTGCTCACCTCCTTAACCGATGCCGCGGCAGTCGCGCGCCGCATTCTGCCGGAAGACGATACAAGCTTTGTCTGGGGACCGCTCGGTTCAGGGTTAACGGCCGACCCGGCGAAAACGCTTGATCAGCTTTATGATCGTTTTGTCGCCCGTTATGACGAGCAGCCGCGGGTTCGGCGAGACGATGAGGCGGTTTGGCGCCCGGTACGGGACCGGCTCGCGGAATTGCACCTAGCAGACCGCCTGCAGCCAAAGAGAATTGAATCGCGCATCGACGCAGTCGAATTCCAGCATGCCTGGAAGAACGGCGCATGGCATTGCTATCAACCGCTGTCGTTCGATTTAGCGAACGAGGAAGTGATTCGAGAGAAGGCCCGACGCTGGGCCGGTCAGATGCTGGCGCTGAGTAACCCTATCGAGCCATTCAAGCCGTATTTCTTTGTCGGACGACCGAACAATCCCGATCTCGGCAGCGCATACCATGCCGCGGTGGAAATCCTCAAGCTCAGCCCGGTATCACCGGAAGTGATTGAGGAGACAGAAATCGACCGCTTGGTTCGTCAGATCGAGGCCGAACTGCACGACAGTGTAGCGTAATTACAGCAACAGGCTCGGCGCTCCGCGGCTATCAACCGAAAGCCGGCTGGTTTTTTCCGATTCGGAAAAGGACTGCGGATGCCTCGATCCTTCGGTCGCGAGGGGGCCTGCACATCGGGTCGCGCCGCGACGGTACCGTCCGGCCGGTCTGATCAGTACGAGCGGGGCGGCTCGTAAGGCGGCGGATTATAGGGCGGCTGCTCATCGCGGTCGCGGTAAGACCGCTGCTCATCGCGATAGGGCGGCTGCTCGTCGCTGAGGGGTGGCTGCGGCGTGTGCACCTGAACCTGCACCGGCGGAACCCGCCCCTCCTCGTCCTCGCGCTGCTGCCCATCGCCCTGGCCATCGCCCTGGCCATCCCCTTGGCCGTCGCCGGCATTCATGTCGAGGTCGGCCGGCGTTGTCGGGCGCGGCTGGCCGTGCTGCTGCCCGTCGCCCTGCGCATTCATGATGCGGAAATAATGCTCGGCGTGCTGATAGAGGTTTTCCGCCGCGACGCGGTCGCCGCTCGTCTGCGCCTCCCGCGCCATCGCGATATAGCGCTCGAACACCTGATACGCGTTGCCGCGTATCTTGACGCTCGGCCCGTTGCTCTCAAAGCTCTGGGAGCGGTGGGGCGGGCGTGGTCCTCCCCCGCCGCCGCCGCCGCGGTTGTGATGCGGCATGCCGCCGCCGTTGCGGCCGCGTGATCGGTTCTTTTGTCCTGGCCTCATGACACCTGTCTGATCGCGATTAAACACCGGGACTTTGGGTCCAGTGGGAGCGCTGCGGCTTAGCCTAAGGCGGCGGCCGATGTTGCGTCTGCAAGCGCGTGCGTCGCGAAGCTCCCCAGCGAGGGATAGCCTAGTCGGGACGGGCGGCTATTCCAACCCTTTTTCTTGGTTATCGCCGATCCCGTTGCGGCGCCGAGTCCAAATGGCGGGCTCGATCTCAGCCCAGGCGGCATGCGAGGACGACCCGCGCTATCCCTGCAAGATCGGGAGCGACCCGCTCGACCGCAAGGCCCCCCGCTATAATGATTTCCGCGACCGAATCGGCTTGCCCCAGGCCGATCTCCGCCGCCAAGAGCCCGCCCGGCACGAGGAGCCGCGGGAGATCCCGCGCGATCGCACGATAGGCCGCCAGTCCGTCCGCGCCGCCATCGAGCGCCCGGCGCGGATCGTGGTCGCGCACTTCCGGCATCAGCGCCGCGAGATCGGCCGTCGCGATATAAGGCGGGTTCGCGACAACGGCGTCGAATCCACCGGCCAAACCCGCGCCCCAATCCCCGGCGACGAATGACGCGCGCTCGCCGAGGCCGAGCCGCGCCGCGTTGTGCCGTGCCGTTATCGCCGCGCCGTACGCGACATCGACGCCGATCCCGCTTGCCTGCGGGTACTCGGAGAGCAGCGCCAGCAACAGACAGCCGCTGCCGGTGCCGAGATCGAGGAAACGATAGGGTTGTTCCCGGTCGGTCAGCCGCGCCAGCACCGCCTCGACCACCGTCTCGGTTTCCGGGCGCGGGTCGAGCGTGTCGCGTGACAGGACGAAATCGCGCCCCCAGAATTCGCGATGCCCCGTGATCCGGCTCAGGGGCTCGTGCGCCGCCACCCGCCGTACCATCGCCTGGATGCGGGCATGCTCCTCGCGATCCAGCCGGCGGTGGGGATGCGCAAACACTTCCGCCGGCGACAGGCCGAGCGCCGCGACCATGATCCGCCGCGCCTGCCGCCGCGGCTCATCGATCCCCGCCGCCGCAAGCGCCGCCGCCGTCTCGTCCAGCGCCTCCCCGACCGTCCCCCCTAAACCCTGATCACCCAGTTCCCCGTGCCCGGGCTTGTCCCGGGCATCCACGTCTTGTTCTGCCGATGACTGAGACGTTCGAAGACGTGGGTGGCCGGAACGAGTCCGGCCACGGGGGCTTCCCGATTCATTCGCTAGACCCATTTAGGCGGCCACCATCGAGAGCTTCTGGGCGCGGTCGGCGGCGGAGAGCGCATCGACGATCTCGTCGAGCGCCTCGCCCGACAGGATCTTGTCGATCTTGTGAAGCGTCAGGTTGATGCGGTGGTCGGTCACCCGCCCCTGCGGGAAATTGTAGGTGCGGATGCGCTCGGAGCGGTCGCCCGAGCCGACCTGGCTCTTGCGGTCGGCGGCGCGCGTCGCCGCCAGCGCCTGCCGCTCCGCCTCGTAGAGCCGGGCGCGCAACACCTTCAAGGCGCGCGCCTTGTTCTTGTGCTGCGATTTCTCGTCCTGCTGAATGACGACGAGCCCGGTCGGCAGATGCGTGATCCTGACCGCGCTGTCGGTCGTGTTGACCGATTGGCCGCCCGGCCCCGAGGAGCGGAACACGTCGATGCGCAGATCCTTGTCGTCGATCTGGATGTCGACCTCCTCGGCTTCCGGCAACACCGCGACGGTTGCGGCCGAGGTGTGGATGCGGCCCGAGGCTTCGGTCTCGGGCACCCGCTGCACGCGGTGGACGCCGGATTCGAATTTGAGGCGGGCAAAGACATTGCGCCCGGTGATCGAGGCGGCGGCCTCCTTGACACCGCCGAGTCCCGTGTCGGACAGGTCGAGCAGCTCGAAGCGCCAGCCCTTCAGCGTCGCATAGCGCTGGTACATCCTAAAAAGCTCAGCCGCAAACAAGGCGGCTTCTTCGCCCCCCGTCCCGGCGCGCACTTCGAGGATGGCGTTGCGCTCGTCATCCTCGTCGCGCGGCAACAGCGCCGTCCTGACCTGCGCCTCCAATTCGGGGAGGCGCTGCTTGATGCTGCGCATTTCATCTTCGGCGAGCGCCTTCAATTCGGGATCGGCATCCGCCTTGGCCATCTCTTCGGCGGCGGCCAGTTCGCCTTGGGCGCGGCGCAAGGCCTCGATACCCTCGACGATCGGCGACAGCTCACTGTATTCCTTGGAAAACTTGACGAAATCGCCGCCGGTCAGCGCGCCGCCCGAAAGCGAATGGCTGAGTTCGTTGCGGCGCCGCACGAGCTCGTCGAGACGCGCTTCGAGCGCAGGTTCCATGCCGGTGTCCCTCAGCCCGCAAGCGCTTTGAGGCGCGCCGGCAAGTCGCCGAGCGGCACCAGCTCCTGCGCGCCGCTGTCGAGGTCGCGCAATGTCGCCGCATTCTGCGCCAACTCGTTGTCGCCGATCAGCACCGCGGCGCGGGCGCCAATCCGGTCGGCCCGCCGCATGCGGCGCTGCAGATTGCCACTGTAGGTCAGCTCGACGACAAGCCCGGCGTCGCGCAAGGCCTCGCCGAGCTTCAGCGCGGCGCGCTCGGCCGCCTCGCCGAGCGGCACCAGCGCGATCGGCCGCGCCAGCGCCGGCGGCTCACCGATCAGCATCGCGAGCCGCTCGATACCGGCGGCCCAGCCGACCCCCGGCATCGCCGGCCCACCCATGACCTCGACGAGCCCGTCATAGCGCCCGCCCGCCAGCACGGTCCCCTGCGCGCCGAGATCGGTCGTGACGAACTCGAAAACGGTGTGCGTGTAATAGTCGAGCCCGCGCACCAGCCGCGGGTTCTCGCGGCATTCGATGCCGAGCAAGCCCAACCCGTCCTTCACCCGCGCAAAGAACTCGCGCGACGGCTCGTTCAAATAGAGGCCAAAAGCGGGCGCGCTGCCGTTGATCCCGATGTCGCCGGGATCCTTCGAATCGAGGATGCGCAGCGGATTGCTGTCGAGGCGGCGCTGGCTGTCCTCCGACAGTTCGGCGCGATGCTGCGTGTAATAATCGACCAGCGCGCCCCGGTAGCGCGCGCGGCTCTCGGGATCGCCAAGTGTGTTGATGTCGAGCGTCACCCGGTTTCCGATGCCGAGCGCCTGCAGGATGCGGTGCCCGAGCGCGATGACCTCGATATCGGCCTGCGGCTGCGCGACGCCCAACAGCTCGACGCCGATCTGATGAAACTGGCGGAAACGCCCCTTTTGCGGCCGCTCATAGCGGAACATCGGGCCGGAATAGAAAAATTTGAGCGGCGTCGATTGCGTCAGCCCGTTCGACAGGACCGCGCGGACGACCCCGGCGGTGTTCTCCGGCCGCAATGTGATCTCTTCGCCGCCGCGATCGTTGAAGGTGTACATCTCCTTCGCGACAATGTCGGTGTGCTCGCCGATCGGCCGCGCAAAGACCTCGGTAAATTCGAAAACCGGCGTCGCGATCTCGGCAAACCCGTAAAGCCGCGCCTGCTCGCGCGCGGTATCGCTGACCCGGCGATGGCGGCGCATCGTCTCGGGCAGGAGATCCTGCGTGCCGCGCGCCGGCTGCAATTCTGGCATCGACGAAAACACTCCCGGCCGCGCGGCTTTCCTGGGGCCGCCGGCTGTCACATACAGGTCTAAGGATGGGGTGTCACGGCAGCGCTCTCAAGCGTAACCGGCGGTGCCCCGCGATTCCGGAGCGGAGGTTATTCGTTGGCCGCGGCCGGCGCGAGTACGGAGCCGAGCGGCGAAGCGGGGTCCACCGCGCGGCGGCTCCAGAGCCGGATCGCGGTCCCATGCGCCTCGTAATGGTGATCGAGGCTGGCCTTCGCGGCGAGGGTACGCGCCGCCTGGGATTCGTAGGCGCCCGCGAAGTAGACGACCGTATCGGGCAAGCGGCCGCCGCTCTCCCACACGGTCTCGCTCTTCGAAAACCCGTCCGGCACAAGCCCGAGCACGCTGCCATCGACCATGACCGAGCCGAGCGTTGTCTTGGCGTGCACGATCTGCCCCAGCGCGTTGTCCGTCGCCGCCTGGCGCGCCAAGGAGGGCGCTGACCAAAAACCGGCCGGCAGTTCGATATGCCCGGGATTGGCCTGATACCCAAGGGCGGTGAAGGACGCCCCGATCACCGCCGCGAAGCCGAACACGGCCGGCAGCGCACCGCTCGGCAGCGCGCGCCCCCGACGCTCGACGAGCACAGCGACCAAGGGCCAGAAGCTCGCGATCAGGAAGGGATAGGCATAATAACCCGATAGGGTGCCGGCGATGTCGCTCTCGGCCACGAGATGCAAGGCGGCCCAGGGCAGAAACCCCGCATAGCCCAGCACGAGATAGGGGTTGCCGGTCCGCACCGCCCAGAACAGCGCGATCAATGCCGGCAGCACGATATAGGTCCGGTATTGCAGGTAACCCAGCAGCCGCTCGCGGAGGAGCGCGAGCGAGATCTTCCCAAAAGGCGGCTCGCCGAGATAGATCCGGGCAAAGGACGATTGGTGATCGAACAGCGCGTGCTGCAGGATCAGCGCGCCGATGCTGTAGGCGAGCGCGAACAGCGCAAAACCGATCTCATGCCGCTGCTCATGCCAGCCAATACCGCGCCACCGGTTCAATCCGATCAGCAGAAACAGGATCGCGAACAGGTGAAACCCGGCATCCTCGCGTGTCGCGAGGCAGATCGCGAAACAGATCGCGGCCACGGCCAGGCGGCCCTGCAACAAGGCGACAAAGAACAGCAGCGCCGTGCCGACGATCAGCATCTCGAAATGCGGATAGCGCGCGATGGCCAGAGCAAGCCCGTTGAATGAAAACGCGAGCGCCAGAACCGCCGCGACGCCGACCCCGAGCGGTGTGCGCAGCCGATATCCCGAATAGAGCACCCAAAACACGGCCAGGGCGGGCAACGCATGGCACAGCCCGCTGAACAGCGCGAAGAATTGCAGGCCCGTCAGCGGCAGAAGCGAGCGGATCGGCGACAGGGCGACAAAGATCGGCGCGACATGGATCGCGAAAAAGCTGCCATCGGCCATGATCGGCGGCACGGGCAGCCGCGGATCGCTCGCGCCGATCAGGAAGGCCAAGAGGCCGGAATCCCAGAGAAAGCTGCCTCTGATGTAGAAATGATAGAGGATCAGCGTCGCGTAGGCGGCGAACGGGACGATGCCGACGGCCAGCGCCATGGCTCTTACTACGGGCCGACCGACCGCCCGGCCTTCGGTCAGCCATGCGGCGAGGTGTGCCGGGCCGATGCGCGGCGCGTCATGTTCGATGCCGGCGCCGCCGCGGGCAAGGACACGTCGGGCCAGATCGATCGCGGTGCTCATCGCTTCTCAGGGAAGCACAGAGGCGTTTCCGCAAAATTAACGATGCTGATGCCGCGCCTCAGCGCCGCGGTTTCAGGCGCAATGTGCGGATCTCGAACGGCCGGAACTCGAGACGCAGCCCGCCGCCGGAAACATGCAGCGGTTTCGGCTCCTCTTCGATCAGATTGGCCTCGGCCGCTTCGGCGAGCGCAAAGCCGCAGGCCAGCTCGGCGCGGGTCGAAGCGCCGGCCGATTCATAGAGCCGCACGATGAGCCCTTCCCCGTCCTCGGCCTGCTTTACGGTTTCGATGACGATCTCGGGCGCGTTAATCCGAAACCATGAGACCGATGGCGCGAGCTTCCCGCCGCCGGGCCTATCGGCGAGCACTCGCAAGGGCACATTCAGCTCATAGCCGGCGCGCATGACGCCGCCCGCGACATGGTCGCCCGCATGTGGGTAGAGCGCATAGGTGAATTGGTGCTCGGCGCGATCGGCGACGGGATCGGGATGACCGGGGCTGCGCAACAGATTTAGGTCGAGCACGTTGCCCTGCACGCGGTAGCCGTATTTGCAATCGTTCAACAGCGCGACCCCATAGCCGCGATCGGAAATATCGATCCATTTATGGGCGCAGATCTCGAATTTAGCCCAATCGGCCGGCGTGTTGGTATGCATCGGGCGGCGGATCGAGCCGAACTGAATGTCGCAATTCGCTTCGTTTGCATGGACCGCCGGCACAAAGCTGGTGCGCAACATCTTTCCGGATTCGCGCCAGTCGACGCTTGTCACGAAATCGACCCGCCGGCTGCCGGCCAACAGCACAACTTGCTGCCGCAGCGTCGAATTGCCGATGCGATAGGTATGGCATAGCGCGGCGCGGGGCCCGTCCCGCACGATCTCGGTCGCGTGCAGCCGCAGCCGCTTGGGCGCGCGCTCGCGGTAGTTCATCGGGATGTCCCAGGCGTCGCCGTCGTCCTGATAGACGACGAGGACATTACCGAGCGTGCCAGGCGCGAGCGCCTCGCGCCCCGCCTCCTTGTCAAAGCACGAGACGATCGCGCCGCTTTTGTCGAAAGCGATCCGCAATGTGTCATTTTCGAGCAGCGACTCGGAAACGATCGGCATATCGAACGCCGACCCTGCCGCTGCATCGTCGACCGCATAGCCGAGCGACGGCACCTTCGCCTTTATCCAGCGCCCGTTGAGCTTTAGCCATTCCGCGCGGTCCCAGCACAGGCTGTTGATGACGCCGACCGGCCGGGCCGAGTCCGACCGAGCGATCTGCCGGCACAATCCCGCATCCGCCGCGGCCGTCAGTTCCTCGACCTCGCGCGTCAAGACCGCATAGCGCGCCAGCGACTCGTCATAGACGCGGGTGATCGAGGAGCCCGGCAGGATGTCGTGAAACTGATAAAGCAGCACCTCCTTCCAGATGCGCTCCAGCTCTGCGTGCGGGTACGACGCGCCGGCGAACTCTGCTGCCATGGCCGCGGCGAATTCCAGCTCGCGCAACGCCAATTCCAGCTTGCGGTTATAGCGCTTCGACCGGCCCTGCGTCGTATAGGTGCCCTGGTGCCGTTCGAGGTAGAGCTCGCCGGCCCAAGTCGCGTAGGTGTCGCTACCTTTCTCGATATGCCGGAAGAATTCCTCAGCCGGGCGCTGCACGACCGGCGGCAAACCGTCGAGGTCTTTTTC
>VAZF01000002.1 GCA_005888425.1 Alphaproteobacteria bacterium | reverse complement strand
CTGCACCAACGATGCACGCGACCTTTATAAGGCGAACG
The DNA here is from genome assembly GCA_005888425.1 of Alphaproteobacteria bacterium. GTDB lineage: Bacteria > Pseudomonadota > Alphaproteobacteria > ATCC43930 > CGMCC-115725 > DATARH01. The sequence continues at coordinate 7,082 of VAZF01000002.1, read as the reverse complement.
ACACCGCGATCCCGATCCTCGGCGACGCCAAGCTCGTCCTGACGCAGCTCGTCGAAGCCGCCAAGGAGCGCATCGGCAAGAAAAAGCCCTCGAACGGCGCAGCGAAGCAGATCGAGAAATTGAAGGTCGAGTGGCTCGGCCGCTGGGAAGCCAAGCGGCGGTCGCAGGAGCGGCCGATCAACCCGTATTTCGTCATGTCGGAATTCCAGCGCGTCATTCCGTCGGAGGACGCGATTGTCACCCATGATTCCGGCAGCCCGCGCGACCAGCTCCTGCCGTTCTATGTCGCGAAAAAGCCGCGCGGGTATCTGGGGTGGGGCAAGTCGCACCAGCTCGGCACGGGCCTGGGGCTCGCGATCGGCGCCAAGATCGGCGCGCCCGACAAATTCTGCGTCAACTTTATGGGCGATGCGGCCTTTGGCATGACCGGCCTCGATTTCGAGACGGCGGCGCGCTGCGGCATCCCGATCACGACGATCGTCCTCAACAATTCGACAATGGCGATCGAGACGCATGCGATGGCGCTGTCGCACGAGAAGCACCGGACGCGCGATCTCGGCGGCAATTACGCGAACCTCGCGCAGGATCTCGGCGGCTGGAGCGAGCGGGTGACGCAACCGGGCGAAGTCGCCGGCGCGATCCTGCGCGCGCGGCGGGTCAATGAGAGCGGCCGGGCGGCGCTCCTCGAATTCATCACCAGCCAGGAGACCGCCTTCTCGCATCGCCGCGGCGCCGCGTGACCCAGCGCATGAAGGGTGGGGCTGGAGGAAGGTCATGCGTCCTTCGAGACGCGCTCTGCGGGCGCTCCTCAGGATGAAGCGATTTCGATGATGCCATCGAGGACGTCCCTCATCCCGAGGAGCCGTGCGCAGCACGGCGTCTCGAAGGACGCATTCAGCCGTTGCATCGCTTGGCGACGGCGGCTCCGGTTTTGGTTGTTGCTTGCGCTCGCTTCGTTTGCCGGCGATCCGCACGCGTCGGCGGCGGAGATTTCCGATGGTGTCGTGAGGATCGGGCTGATCCTCGACCTGTCGGGCCCCTATTCCGCTAATACCGGCAAGGGCAGCGCCGCGGCCGCGAAAATGGCGATCGACGAAAGGGGGTCGACGCGATCCTCGACGTCAGCGGTTCGTCCGAGGCGCTGATTGTGCAGAGGATCGGCGACACCCGCCATAAGATCGTGTCGCTGAGCGCGCCCGGCGCGGAGCGCCTGACCAACGAGGGCTGCACCGCGACATCGATTCACTATGTCTTCGACACCTATTCGATTGGGCACACGGTCGGCACCGCTCTGGTCGACCGCGGCTTCAAGACCTGGTTCTTCATCACCGTCGACAACAATTTTGGCTACGACCTCGAGCGCGACACCGCCGAGATCGTGACCGCAAAAGGCGGCGAGGTCATCGGCCGGGCTCGCCACCCGCTCGATGCGCCGGATTTCTCGTCCTACCTGGCGCGCGCGCAGCAATCGAAAGCCAACGCCATCGGGCTCGCGAATGCCGGCGCCGATATGACGAACACGATCACGAAGGCAAAAAAGCTCGGCATGATCCCCGGCCCACAGACCTTCGCCGCGATGTCTTTGCGGATCACCGTCGTCGATGCGCTTGGGCTCGAAACCGCCCAGGGATTGACGCTCAGCGAGAGCTTTTACTGGGATCTCGACGACGCGACCCGCGCCTGGTCGAAGCGCTTTTTCGAGATCGTCGGCAAGATGCCGAACAGTCTGCAGGCTGGCGTCTATTCGTCGGTGACGCATTATCTGCAAGCGGTCGCGAGAGCCGGCACCGACGCCACCGATCCGGTCATGGCGGCGATGAAAGCCGCACCGGTCGACGATTTCTTTGCGCATGACGGCAAGATCCGCGCCGACGGGCTGATGGTGCACGACACTCGGCTGTTTCAGGTGAAGGCGCCGGACGAGTCCAAATACCCATGGGATTATTTGAAGCTGGTCGCGACGATCCCGGCCGATCAGGCGTTCCCGCCGCTGTCCCAATCAAAATGCCCGCTGGCGAAGAAATGACCCTTACTGCCATGCGGCCTTGAGGACGGCGGCCGCTTCGTCGAGCGCCGTCTCGGCGGCGCGGATGACCCTGCCGTTTGTCACAAAGCCGTGCACCTGGCCGGGGAAGCGGCGATGCGTTACCGGCACTCCCGCCGCGGCGAGCCGCGCGGCATAGGCATCGCCCTCATCGCATAGCGGGTCGTAGCCGGCGGTCAGCACAAAAGCCGGCGGCAAGCCGGCCAGATCGGAGGCGAGGAGCGGCGACACCCGCCAATCGGCGGCGTCTTCCGGCGTGCGCAAATACTGATCGTAAAACCACCGCATCGTCGCGCGGGTCAGCACATAGCCCTCCGCATAGCGCGCGATCGAATCGTGGCGCATCGCCGCGTCGGTCGCGGGATAGATCAGAAGCTGACACGCGATCCGTGGCGCGCCTTTGTCGCGCGCCACGAGGCTGACGACCGCCCCGAGGTTTCCGCCGGCACTGTCGCCGCCCACCGCGAGCCGGCGCGGATCGATGCCGAGCGAAGCGCCGTTGTCGGCGACCCATCCCGTCGCGGCGAAGCAATCATCGACCGCCGCGGGAAATTTGTGTTCCGGGCCCATGCGGTAATCGACCGCGACAACAGCGCATTCCGCGCGGTTCGCGAGATGGCGGCACATCGCCTCGTGGCTCTCGATATTGCCAACGACCCAGCCGCCGCCATGAAAGAACACGAGCACGGGCAAGATGCCGGTCGTCACGGAACGGTAGAGCCGCGCCGGGATCGCCCCGCCGGGGCCCGGGATCGCGATGTCGCGCGTCTCGGCGATCGGCATCGGGTCGGGCGAGAGCGCCTTGCGCCCGGCCATGAACAGCTCGCGCGCGGCGATGGCTCCGACCGTCTCGAAAGAGGGGCGGTTCGCCTCCTGGATCATCTTGAGCAGGATCTCGACGTCGTGATCGAGCGGCATTAGATCGCGTTCCCCTCAAACTGACGGACACCGTCAGGGATGATGACGCCAGGCAATTTGCGTTTCACCCAGGCATGACTGACGGCGCGCAAATCGACCGGTTGGTCGAGCGAGCCGCCCTTGAGCGTCAAGAACTCGCTGTTGCCACCGGCATATTCGTGCCACAGGCGCGAACCGCATCCCGGGCAAAAGGCGCAATCGAGCACGCGGCCGCTGTCGGTCGGCCGGGACCAGAAGCGCGGCGTCCCGGAAACCAGCGTGAAATCCGCGCGTCTGACCCAGACCGAGATGCCGAACGCCGAAGCGGATTGCTTGCGGCACTCAAGGCAATGGCAGATGTAAGTCCTGACCGGCGGCGCGGTGACTTCGTAACGCACGGCACCGCACTGGCAACCGCCGGTCAGCGGCAGCTTCGGGCCCGGGCTGTCGCTCATGCTTCCGGCGCTTCGGGTTTTTCCAAGAGCGCCAGCATTTCCATGCCGAGCCCGTAGCCGAGCAAATCATGCATCTGGCGGCGCAGATATTCGGTTAGGAGAAGCCGCGTGTAGCGCAACGCCAGGGTCGGCTTTTTTGCGAGCCCTTCGGCCAATTCCCAGGCGCGCGCCATCAGCCGGTCGGGCGGCAGCACCTCGGCGACAAGGCCGAGCTCATGTGCCTTTGTTGCATCGAGGGTCTGGCCGGTCAGCAGGTAATAGCGGCCGCGGTTTATGCCGAGCAGCAGCGGCATGACGATATGCATGCCGTCGCCCGGCACGACATCGGACGGGAAATGCGCCGAGTCCTGGAATTGCGCAGTATCGGCGGCCAGCACGATGTCGCCGAGCAGCGGGATCTCGGAATGCCGCCATGCCGGGCCGTTGATCGCGCTGATGACCGGCACCTCGATCTCAAGGAGGCGCATCAAGAGATGGCGGCCTTCCCAATGAATGCGGTCGATGCGCTCCCAACCCGGCCTTGTCGGGAAGGAGGAGGTGCCGGGGGTCGCGCGGGGGCCGGAGAACTCGGCGCCGGTGCCGGTCAGGATCACGACGCGGTTGTCGCGGTCGGCGCCGATGTCGTGAAAGGCTTCCGGCAATTCGCCATGCGGCAGAAAACCCCAGCGCAGCGACTGGCCCTCGGTGTGCAACGTCACCTGCAAGATGCCGTCGCGCCGCTCGAAGCGCACGGTCTGGTATTTGTCGGCGTAATCCTCGAGCCGGCTCATCGGCTTCCTCCCGATCAATTCTTGTAGGATGGGCTGAGCGCTGCGAAGCCCATCAATTTCATGATACCCGGGCGGGGTTGATGGGCTTCGCTGCGCTCAGCCCATCCTACGTGCATTCACGGCTGAGCAGTCCAGGCGAGGATCGCCTGCGCGACCGCGTCGGGCTGATCGAGCTCGGCAAGATGGCCGGCGCCGGGGATCGTCTTGATCTCGGTCTTGCCGGAAATCCCGTGCGCGAATTTATCGGCGTAGCTGCGCGGCATGATGCGGTCCTCTTCGCCCCACAGCAGCAGGGTCGGCGCTTCGATCAGCGGCAGCCGCTTTTCCAGCTTGGTGTTGCCGAGCGGCCAGAAGATGCGCGCCGCCGCCTCCGAGGCGCGGGTCTGCTCGATCGGCCATTCCGGGTCGTTGTGTCCTTCGGGGACTGCCTTCAACGCCTCCCAGCGAGCCGGGTCAGCGCACAGGAGGCCCGGCACATCCGGGGCGCGTTGCGCCCAGGGGTCGGTCGCCGGCTCCTTGTCGTCGAACAGGCCAAACGGCGCGATCAGCGCGAGGCGGCGCACCGAGGAGGCCCAGATCGCCGCGACCTCGGCGGCGAGCGAGCCGCCGACCGAGCTGCCGGCGAGATCGGCGCCGTCGAGCCCCGCCTTGTGCAGCAAGAGATGCGTCGCGAGCACCCAATCGAGATGATTGTCGAGCACGGTGTGGCCGCGCTCGCCGCCGGGGAAGCCGGGCAATGACGGCACGATGATTGTGCGCTCCTTCGCGAGCGCATCGAGAAACGGGATCCAGCGCGGCAGGCCGCCGAAGCCGGCGATAAAACCGAGCTTTGGCCCGCTGCCTGCCTTCCAGATTCGCGACGAAAAGCCGTTCAGCTCGACGGTGAAGCTTTCGGGTTCTGCCACATTATCCTCGCACTACTTGGACCGCGGCCGTCTCGGCCGCATCGTTAGGCGGGCGGGACGCCCGCGGTCCTTGTGTGATGCCTAATCAGCCGCCAGTGCGGTGGGCTGGAACGAGGCGGGCGCGGCGCGTTCCGCGCGCGGCATCGGCTGCGGCCACCAGCGGTCCTCCCACTCAGAGAAGACGTCCTTCAATTGCGGCATGACCTTCTCGGCAAAGAGCTGCGTGTTGTAGTTGGCGACGTCCTTCTTCATGTTGCCAAACTGCAAAAGCGTCATCAGGTGGCCGACATTGAGGTTCTTCGCGACCTCTCGCAGTTGTTCGGCGACCTCGTCGGGCGAGCCGATGATGACGTAGCCCTTGTCGACGATGCCGTCCATCTCGCGCGCCAGTGTCGCGAACTTGTCGGCGTATTTCGGCGGCGCCGAGGCGGCTTCCGCCGCGCGCGACACCATGCCCTGGACGCCCGAGCGCAACGTCGCCTCGCTGGTGTAGCCGGGCGGGTTGGCGAAGCGCGCGTCGATGTGCAGGCAGCGGCCGTAGAAATATTCGGCCGGCTCGCGATAAAGCTTGTAGGCCTCCTCGCGCGTCTCGGCGACGCCGACGGTCTGCAGAAACCCGGCCTGATACGGGTTCGGCTCCTTGCCAAGCCGCTTCATCTCCTCCCAGAAGCCGGTCATCGTCGTCTGCCCGGCCTTGTAGCCGAAATAGGAGAGATAGCAGTAGACGTGGTCCATCTGCGCGCACCACCGCCAGGTCTCGACCGAGCCGCCGCCCGGGATCCAGATCGGCGGACGCGGCTTCTGCACCGGGCGCGGCCAGATGTTGACGTAGCGCTGCTGGTTGAAGCGACCGTTCCAGGCGAAGGTCTCGGGCTCGGTCCACGCCTTGACGACAAGGTCGTGCGCTTCGAGGTAGCGCTCGCGCAATACCGACGGGTTCTGGCCGTAGGCGAAGCAGGTGTCCATCGGGGTTCCGACCGGGAAGCCGGCGATGAGCCGCCCGCCGGAGATCACATCGATCATCGCGAATTCTTCAGCGACGCGGGTCGGCGGGTTGTATAGCGCCAAGGAATTGCCGAGGACGCAGAGCGCGGTGTCGGTCGTGCGACGCGCCAATGCCGAGGCGATCAAATTCGGCGACGGCATCAAGCCGTAGCCGTTGTTGTGATGCTCGTTGACGCAGATCGCGTCGAAGCCGCATTCGGCGGCGAATTCGAGCTCATCCATAAAGTCGTTGTACATGTGATGCGCGCGCCGCGGGTCGAACAGCGAGGAATGGATGTCGACCCACACCGACGGGTTCTTCTCCCGGAAATCGTCGGGCAATTCGGTGTAGGGCATCAAGTGAAACCACATCAGCTTCATGGCTCATCCTTTCCGAACGGCGTTCAGAATCGCGTTGGGCGCAGGGTGACCTCGGCGCGTCCGCGCGTCAACCGGCGAGACATCTGTTTCAACCTCGGATGCCGGCAGATTGCCGGAGGCGGCATCGTGCTTTAACCTATGACGCATGTGGGGGGTCCGAAATGCCGGCGCGGTTGCGCTGGCGATTGTCTCAGCGCTATGCATGTCGGCCTGCACGGCGCTCGAAGGGCTCGAGCCGCCGCCGCTCGAGACGGCGTTTCACCCGTTGCCGCCGCCAGCCGAGCCGCCCGTACCGATCCCGCAGAGCCGGACGCCGCCAGCGCCGGGCAGTGCGCGCGCCGAAATCGCCACTTGGCTCTCGGCAAACGGGTACCGGGATTTTCAGGTCGCCGCGCTGATGCAGCTCGCCGATACCGAGAGCGGGTTTCGGCCCTGCGTCATCGGGCCCGGCGGTTATCACTACCTGTACCAATGGGGCGGGACGCGCCTGCGGCAATTGCGCGAGTACGCCCAGACCTCCGGCTGCCCGCAGCTCAAGACGCAGCTCGCTTTCGCCGATCGGGAATTGCGCAGCGAATCCAGTTTCTCGTGCTTCTGGGGCGCGACCTCGACCCCCGCCGCCTATGTCGCTTTGCGGCGCATCTTC
>VAZF01000001.1 GCA_005888425.1 Alphaproteobacteria bacterium | reverse complement strand
CGGGCCATGCGTCACGAGCAGTCCGAAATCGTGCCGCTCGAGATGCGCGAACAGCACCTCCCCCTGGGTTTCGGTAAAGGCAGGCGGCAGGTAGACCATGCTGCAATCCTCGGCGAGTTCAGCCGGCGGCGCTCAGATCCGGCGGCGCTCAGATCAAGTGATGAAAGAACAGGCTGCCGATCAGCGCGATGCCGGAGATCACCAATATCCCGCCCGAGCCGCGGTTGATCCAGACGAGATGCCGCCGCTCGAACGACAGCCGCACCATGCCGGCGCCAAAGCTCAGTGCCGCCCACCACACCAGCGAACCGAGCCAGACCCCAAGCACGAGGATCGCGGCGCGGCCTAATGTCGCCTGCTCTCCGGCAAAGCCGATCCCAGCAAAGATCGCGAGAAAGGCGAGGATCGTGATCGGGTTTGTGATCGTCAGTGCAAACGTCGAGAGGTAATCGTTCAACAGGTCCTCGGGGTCGCGCTGCGTCTGTGTGCCGGCGAGCGGATCGGCGGCAAAAGCGGTGATGCCGATATAAAGCAGGAGGGCGCCGCCGCCGACCCGGAGCCAATCGCGGTAGTCGAGCAGCAGGTCGGAGATGACGGTCAGCCCGAAAGCGGCAATGATGCCGAACACCGCATCCGCCGTCGCGGCGCCGAGGCCCGATACAAAACCGGCGAGCCTGCCGTGAAAGATCGTGCGGCGAATGCATAAGACGCCGACCGGCCCGGCGGGGATGGCGATGATGATGCCGACCAGCACGCCCTTCAGCAGAAGCGCCAACCACATCCCGCGCGCGCACCATCCCGCATCAGTCGGCCGGCAGTCTCGGTTAAGCACCCATAGGGCGCAACCTCAAATGCGCCGATCTTCCTGGAGGTTCGCGAGAGACCGCGCTAGGTGTTTCCACTGTCTTCCCGGCGAAAGCCGGGACCCACTGTTCAGCCGCTCATGGCTCCGACAAATAGATCCCGGCTTTCGCTGGGTTGAAGAACTTCGCAACGGCCTTTGAGCTGGTGACAGCTCAAGGTGGGCGAATCGCGCTATGCTGCCCGCAATAACGACTGGGGCGAGGGTACGATGAGCGACAGTGAAACGGGCGACGCCTACCAGTTCGAGTTTGTCTCGATCGACGGCGACAAGCTGCCATTGGCGGAATGGCGCGGCCGGCCGGTGCTTGTCGTCAACACGGCTTCGTTCTGTGGCTACACGCCGCAATACCGCGACCTCGAAGCCTTGTGGCGGCGGTATCAGCCGCGCGGCCTTGTTGTGCTCGGCGTGCCGTCCAACGATTTCGGCGAGCAGGAGCCGGGTACGGCTTCCGAGATCAAACAGTTCTGCGAGACCAACTACCAGGTCGATTTCCCGCTGACCGAGAAATACCGGGTCGTCGGTGGCGCCGCCCATCCGTTCTACCGCTGGGTCGCCGCCCAGCTTGGCGAGGGCGCGGCCCCGCGCTGGAATTTCCACAAATACCTCGTCGGCCCCGACGGTCAGCTGGCCGGCGCCTGGCCGTCCTCGGTCAAGCCGACCGACAACGCCATCACGTCCGAGATCGAGGGGATGCTGCCGCCGGCGTGAATGATGCCGGCGCCGGCCGATCGGCTGGCCCGTCCAGCGGCATGTCCTGGGCGCTGGCGAGGATCGCGATCGCGAGCCGCTCCTGCTTGCCGCGAAGTTCGGTTTCCTGCCAGCCGAACAGGCCGCGGTCGAGCCCGGCGCGCGCGATCACCTCGTCCGATACGATCAGCTCGCATTGATAGCTCTTGGTCAGGGTTTCGAGGCGGCTGGCGGTGTTGACGGCGTCGCCGATCGCGGTCAGCGCCGCCGCGGCGCCATAACCCATCTCGCCGACAATCGCCGGCCCGGCATGGATGCCGATGCCGATGCGCAAGGGCTCGGCTAATTCGCCGCGCAGCGCCGCGTTGAGATCGGCGAGATGCAGCGACATCAGCCGAGCCGCGGCCAGCGCCTCGCGGCAGGCGGAATCGCCATCGCGCTCGATGCCGAAGAGCGCCATGACGCCATCGCCGATGAACTTGTCGAGCCGCCCGCCGGCCTGCTCGATCGCCCGCCCCATCGCGTCGAAATAGCGGTTCAGGATGAACACGATGTCGTAGGGCAGCCGCCCCTCGGCGAGCGCGGTGAAGCCGCGGATATCGGCGAACAGGACGGCGATCTCACGCTCGCTGCCCTCCGCGAGATCCACCCGCCGCGCACCATCGGCGGCGTGCGCGAAATGCGGCAATAGCGGAGTCACCTCGACCGGCACGTTCGGGCGCAGCTGGCAGGCGAGCCGCACATTGCGGCGGGCGCCGATGCGGTCGAGGACACGCTGCTCCTCCTCGCTCGGCGGCGGCAGCCCGGGCAACGCCGCGCGCACCCGCACCCGGCAGGTCGAGCAGCGGCCCCGGCCGCCGCACACCGAGGCGTGCGGGATCCGCGCCAGGCGGCTGGCCTCGAGGACGCTGGTGCCGCGCAACACCTCGATCGCGCGGCCGTCGGGATAGCTGATACGGACCAGGCCGCGGCGGCGCTGCCAGAAGTACCGGAAGGCGCGCGCGAGCAATACCGCAGCCGGCAGCGCGACAAACAGCCAGGTGAGCGCGTCGATGATCTCTTCGAGTTCCGCGACGGCTTGCGGGTTGGGCCGCGCCAGCCCGGCAAACGCCTTCCCCGCCCAGCCCGGATCGGCCGCCGCCAGCGCCGTGACAAGGCGGCCGGCCTCGAAAAGCCCGAGCAAGGCCAGCACCGGCACGAGCACCGCGATCGTCAATGCCAGCTCGCGCACCCGACCGTACCAGGGCCGCACCCGCAGCCAGAAATGCAGCCCGATCGTCGCATGGCTCCAGGCGACGACCAGTACGATCAGCTGGAGCGCACCGAGCCAGGGCGACCGAACCGTATAGACCCACAGGATGAAGGTGTAACTGTCGATGCCGGCGCCGAAAAAATCACTCGCGAGGCGGGTATTGACGACGTGGCGCAGAAGCAGCAGCGGGATCGCGAAGCCGAGCACCATTTGCGCCGCTTCCGACGCGCGCAGCCTGAGGCTGCGGCGCTGCCATAACGCCCACAATGCCAGCGCGTAATGCACGGTGAAGCCGCCATAAAGCGCGAGCTGCATCGGCCATTGCGTCCAGAACGCCATGACGCCATGCAGAGTCCGCTCCATCGCCGCGAGCGAGATGAGCCCCAGCGCATGGTTGAGGAGATGCATCGTCACGTAGGACAGCATCACCAGACCGCTGGCGAGCCGCAGCCGGCGGATCATCGTGCTCCGCCCCATTTCCGGCATAATCGGTTGCTTGCAATCATCCCTGTCGCCCGGTAACGCCTTCGGAGTTGGGCCGCTGCGGCTTGCACGGTTCGGTCGCGGTGCCGCGGCTGGAGAAAAAAGGCAGAACGGGACGCCTCCCTGCGGAGCGAGGGTATGCTGGAGATCAACCATCTGGTCAAAAAATTCGGCCCGCTGACGGCGGTCGACGGCGTGTCCTTCGCGGTTGCGGAAGGCGAGGTGCTGGGTTTTCTCGGGCCGAACGGCGCCGGCAAATCGACGACGATGAAGATGATCACCGGGTTTCTCGCGCCGACCTCCGGAACGGCCGTCATTTGCGGCCATGACATCGAGACCGAACCGCTCGCCGCCAAGCGCCGGATCGGCTATCTGCCGGAGGGGGCCCCGGCCTATCCCGACATGACCACCGCCGAGTTCCTCGACTTCGTTGCCCATATCCGTGGGCTGCGTGGCGTCGAGGCGCGGCGTCGCATCGGCTACATCGCCGATCTGATCCACATCGCCGATGTCATGCACCAGCCGATCGAAACCTTGTCAAAAGGGTATCGCCGCCGGGTCGGCGTCGCGCAGGCCCTGCTGCACGATCCGTCCGTGCTGATCCTCGACGAGCCGACCGACGGGCTCGACCCGAACCAGAAATACGAGATGCGCGGCATCATTCGCGAGTTGAGCCCGCATAAGGCGATCGTCATCTCGACGCATCTTTTGGAGGAGGTCGAGGCGGTGTGCAACCGCGCCATCATCATCGCCGGCGGCCGGGTTCTCGTCGACGGTACGCCGGCCGATCTCGCCGCCCGCTCGCGGTATCACAACGCCGTGCGCCTCGATCTCGCTTCCGGCGATGCCGCCACGATTGCCGCCGAGTTGCGCGAGCGGCCCGGCGTCGCTGCGGTCGAGATAACGGCCGATGAGGGCCAGGCGGGCCTTTGCGTTTTCTCGCAAGACGGGCAGCCGATCTCCGACGCGATCGTCAGGTTTGCCCGCGAACGCGGCTGGCCCGTTACCGGCCTCTATGTCGAGCGCGGCCGTCTCGACGACGTGTTTCGCACGATCACCGCCCCGCTTGAACTGCCGCGGAGTGCGCTCCTCAACGCCGCCTGAATTATGACCCGCACCTTCACCATCTTCCGCCGCGAGCTCAGGGGCTATTTTGCGACCCCGCTCGCCTATCTGTTCATCGTTATCTTTCTTGTGCTCGCGGGCGTCTTGACCTTCTTCGTCGGCAATTTCTTCGACCGCGGCCAGGCCGATCTGCAGCCCTTCTTCACCTTCCACCCCTGGCTCTACCTCGTGCTGATCCCGGCCTTGTCGATGCGGCTCTGGGCGGAAGAGCGCCGCAGCGGCACGATCGAACTGTTCCTGACATTGCCGATCCGCCTCTCGGAAGCGGTCATCGGCAAGTTCCTCGCCGCCTGGTGCTTTGCGGGGATCGCGCTCGGCCTGACCTTTCCGTTCTGGATTACGGTCAATGTGCTGGGCGATTCCGACAACGGCGTGATCCTCGCCGGCTATCTCGCGAGCTGGCTGATGGCCGGCGCCGTCTTGGCGATCGGCGCGGCAGTCTCTGCCGTGACAAAGAACCAGGTCATCGCCTTTGTCGTAACCGCGGCGCTCGTTTTTGTGCTGGCGGTCGCCGGGACGCCGGTCGTGCTCGGGCTGCTGCAGCCTTGGGCACCGAGCGGCGTCATCCGCGCCGTCGCCGGAATTAGTTTATTCGCGCATTTCGCCGCGATCACCCGCGGCGTCGTTGCTGTGCGCGATCTCGTCTATTTCCTCTCGATTATCGTCGCGTTCCTCGCGGCCAACGCCGTGCTGATCGATCTGAAAAAGGCCGATTGAGATGGCGGGGCGAAGCGTTTTTGCATCCCGCCGCGTCCGCGCCTGGTTCGCGCTCTTCTGCATCGGGCTCTTGCTGATCGCGGTCAACATCATCGCCGGCCGCTTTGCGAATGCCCGGCTCGATCTGACCCGCGAGGGGCTTTACACACTCTCACGCGGCACCCGCCAGACATTGGCGCGCATCGACGAGCCGATCACATTGCGCTTCTATTATTCGACCCGCCTCGGCGACTCGGCGCCGGCCTACGGCGTCTACGCCCAGCGGGTGCGCGAATTGCTCGACGAGTATGTCGCGGCGGCGCGTGGCAAATTGCGCCTCGAAACCTACAACCCGCAGCCCTTCTCCGATGTCGAGGACCGTGCCGTCGCGTTCGGCCTGCAGCCCGTGCCGCTCGACGAGCAGGGCGAGCAGGTATTCTTTGGCCTCGCCGGCACCAACTCGACCGATGATCAGCAGGTCATCGCCTTCTTCTCGCCGCAGCGCGAACGCCTCCTCGAATACGATCTGACCCGCCTCGTCCACAATCTCGCGGTCCCGAAGCGCACCACGGTCGGGCTTGCGACGAGCCTGCCGCTCGAAGGCGATGTCATGGCGGCGATGCGCGGCCGCCCGATGCGGCCGATGGCGATTATCGAGCAATTGCGTCAGCTCGCCCAAGTTGAGACGATCGGCGCCCAATTCGACGCGGTGCCGCCCGATATCGATGTCTTGATGCTGGTGCACCCGCAAAACCTGCCGCAGAAGACATTGTTCGCGATTGACCAGTTTGTCCTGAAGGGCGGCAAAGCACTGGTCTTTGTCGATCCCTATTCCGAATTGCAGGCCGGCGAGCGCACCGAGCGCGGCCAGCCGGCCGACAGCGATCTCGAACCGCTGTTCAAGAAATGGGGCGTGCGCCTCCTGCCGAATGTTGTCGCCGGCGACCGCCAGGACGCGATCCGCGTCGCGGTACATCGGCCGGGCGGCGGCGCGCAGGCGCTCGATTACGTCGCCTGGATCAAATTGCACGGCGACGACATCAACCATGACAATGTCGTCACCGCCGAGCTGAAGCAGCTCGCAATGGGCTCGGCCGGAATCCTCGAACCGGTCGACGGCGCCGCGACGACTTTCGAACCGCTGGTCACGACCTCGCCCGAGGGGGCGAAAAT
>VAZF01000088.1 GCA_005888425.1 Alphaproteobacteria bacterium | reverse complement strand
TCGTCAAGGTCAGATAGACCGCGCCGGTCAGGGCCGCCGGGTCGCGCCCGGCTTCACGCGCAATCTGATGGATCTGCGCCCATTGCTCGCGCCATTTGCCGGGATCGGGTGAATTGGGGAACCAGCCGTCGTAGAGCCGTCCGACCCGTTCGAGGCTCGGGCGCACCACGCCGCCGATCCAGATCGGCGGTCCGCCGGGACGGTGCGGTGTCGGGCCGAGCATGGCGTTTTCCATGACCCAGCGGCCGTTCCAGTTGACCGGCTCGCCGCTCCACAATTCACGGCAGAGGCGCAAGCCCTCGAGCATGCGGCCGACCCGCTTCTCGAACGGCACGCTGCAGGCGACGAACTCAGCCCGGATGTTCGGCACATCGCTGGCGATGCCGACGCCCAGGATAAAGCGGCCTTCGCTGATCTGGTCCAAGGTCGCGATGCCATGCGCCAGCACGACCGGGTTGCGCAATGCCGGCAACAACACCGCGGTGCCGAGTTCGGCCTTGCGGGTGCGCGCCGCGACGGCCGACAACAGGGTCAGCGGCTCATGCCGCGGCCGCGCCAGGATCGAGTCGCCGACCCAGATCGAGTCGTAGCCAAGCCCCTCGGCCCGTTCGGCCAGGGCAAGCAGCAGCGCCGCCTCGGGGCGCCCCTGCATGACCTGCTCGCGGGTCGGCAGCAGATATCCGATACGCACCGGCATGGGCGGCTCCTCCTGTTGCTTAGACGCTCGCCGTGCAGGACACAGAAAGTGGGATCCGTCTTTTACGCAATCAGAGAGCGCGCAGGAAGGCCACCAGGTCCTGCTTCTCCGCCGCGGTCAGCTTGTCGGCGAGGACGAGGTTGAAGAACTCGACCGTATCCTCGAGCGTGAGGAGCCGACCATCGTGGAGATAGGGCGGCGAGTCCTTGACCCCGCGCAACGGGAAGGTCTTGATCAGCCCGTCGGCGCTCGCCATTGCGCCGTTGATCAGTACCGGCTTGTAGAAGCGCTCGGTGTGCAGATTGTGCATCAGGTTGTCGGTGTAGTAGGGCGGCGTGTGGCAGGTGCCGCACTGCCCCTTGCCGAAAAAGACGGCCTGGCCGCGCAATTCCGCCTCGCTCGCTTTGCTCGGGTCGAGGCGGCCGAACAGATCGAGCTTCGGGGCCGGCGGGAAATCCAGCAGCTCCTGAACCTCGGCCATGTCGTGCACCTGACTGCCGCGTTCGAGCGTGTTCACCCCCTTTTTCGTGGCGATTACCGGGTCCCCGTCAAAATAGGCGGCGCGCTGCTCGAACTCCGTGAAATCCTCGACCGTTTTCAGCGCGCGCTGCGAGCCGAACAGGCGCTCGATGTTGACGCCGCGCAATGACGGCGTGTCGATGCGGTGACGGAATTCCTGCGGACGGATGTCCCCAACGAGATGGGTCGCGCCATTGGTGTGGCCGTTGGCGTGGCAATCGAAACAGGCGGCGCCGCGGCTCGGCTGCGCCGTGCGGCGATCCTCGGTCTGGTTGAACTGCTGTTGCGCGAACGGCGTCACCAGGAGGCGGAGCCCCTCCAATTGCTTGGGATTGAAGATCCCGGTGAAGAGCGCGTAGTAGTTGTCGATCGTCACCAGCTTGCCCTGCGACACGTCGCCGAGATCGGGCCGGGTCGTCAGATAAATCGGCGGCGGAAACTCCGGCAGCAGGTGATCCGGCAGGTCGAAATCGAGGTCGAAGCGGGTGAGGTCGCGAGCCTCCTGCTTCTTCAGCTCGTCAATCTCGAAATGCGGAAACACCATGCCGCCTTCGGCATGGTTGGGGTGCGGCAGTGGCAGAAAGCCGCGCGGAAAGAGATCCCGGTCGCGGATCTGATCCGGGCTCAGCGCCGCCAGCGAGTCCCAGCTTGTACCTGCCGGCAGCTTAGCGCGGACTCCGGTCTGCACGGGCTTGCCGCGCGACATCGTGACCCCCTGTGCAGGATGGTCGGCGAGATCGTAGCGCTGGCCAAGGAGATCGGCATGCTCCTTCTCGATCTGCGGCTTGGCTGCGACCATGCGCGCCATAATCGACGCGAACGGCTCGGCAATGTCGACCGGCATGTAGCTCGTCTTGCCGCGCGGGTCCGGCTACTGCTGCGCGTGGGTATAGCCGGCGATGGCGGCGGACGCGGCAATCGCGAGGACGGTCCATGCTGTTCGGCGAGGCGGTCGGAACAAGATCGTCCTCCTGCTGAATGCTTCCGCCGGCGCGGTCCCGGGACTCACAGATGGCGCGGTGGGAACGAACGACAAGCAGAATGTCTGATCGATTTGACGCAGCTTTTCTTCCACCATTCTCGGCGGAGCGGGCGTCCGTTCCCGGTTTTCCCGATGGAGCCGGTTCAGCCGCGGCGCGGCGCGCCGGCAACAACACCGCGGTGCCGAGCTCCGCCTTGCGGGTGAGCGCCGCGACGGCCGACAACAGAGTTCGGTCGCGGACACGGCACAGCATGCTCAAAAGCGCCGCCGCTTGCACCTGCCGTGCGCGCCCGCGACCGAACCGTCAGCTCGATGACGCAGCGCCGTCATGGGGTCCCACCCGACCGGCCGCGAAGTCATAGGGGATCGCCGGGACAAGCGAATATTGCGTCACCGCCCATCCCCAAAGCTCGTCCAGTGAGCCGCGTTTGAAATCGGGCCGCGACCCGTCGAGAAACGGCTGGCCGAGACGATCGGCCTCCCGATCCAACAATGGCCATGCGTCGTCATCGTCGGGCGAGTCTTCACCGCCGGCCGGGTCCTCCTCGTCCGCGTCGTCCTCGAAATCCAGATCGGCGGCCAGCAACTCCAGCGTATCGACAAACCCCACAAGCTTTGCCTCCTCGTCGAGCAGCACCCGCGATGACGCCGGATCGATCCCGCGCCATTCCAAAGCGGCGCGGATATCCTTGCAGATGCAATCCAGCACGCGCAGTTCCCAGCGGCGATCCCGCGCCGCCTCCTCGGCAGCGTCGAGCGCGGCGACGAGGCGGGCGATGCGTTTCTTATGGCTGGCGCGCATCGTCTCGCTCCGCCGCCTCTTTCTCGTGGCGCGCCTGCGCCGCTTCGAGACGCTCCAAGCGCTCGGCGAATTCCGTGGCGTCGATCGCATGGATGAAGGTGTCGAGCGTCTGCGAGAACTCCCAGGCCTCGCGGATCGTCAGCTCGCCCTGCGCGACGGCGGCGGTGACCGCCTCCATCGCGGCCCGGAGGTCGGCGGCGCTCTGCAGCGGCGGCAGCGCGAAATGCACCGGCCGCTCGCGGCGCGGGCCGATGATGCGGCTGAGGCAGAACCGCGCCATGACGCCGTCGCCGCCCTTGGCGTCCTCGATCGCGCCGCGCAACAGCGGGCGCGTCTCGCAATCGAGCATTTCCTCGGCAATTATTGTGGCGCGATTGCGGGTGCCCGGCCGCTTGCCCGCGGGATTCCCCGAGATGCCCTTCAGAAACGACCGGCCGCGCGGCAGCCCCTTCGGCTTCTCTGCCGATTTTTGCTGCATTTGCAGCCGATTTGCAGCAAAATCCATCCCCATCCTCTCTCCTCTGCGCTACCGGAGCCCTCCATCCGGATTGAGCGAAACAGGAGATTTAATCACAATAATTGCGATTTGCCAAGAGGAAAATGCGTTACCGTCAAGCCAACCCGCCGCAAAAAGGCGCAATGGGCACGCGGCGGCCACTCGTTGCAGCTGACGTGCCCACCTCGACCGGCTGAGGACCGGCTGCACGAGATTGCTTCGCTTCGCTCGCAATGACAGCGTGTTACGGCCCACAGGCTATGGAAAGGTTTAGGGCGGGCGGGACGCCCGCGGTCCGGCGCAGGCGAGCGGAAGCGGCCGGCGGTCCGCTCGCGAGCCCTACCGATCGCCGGCGGCGAGGATGCAGGCGACCGCCTGGCTCGCGACGTCCTTCGGGATATGCGGGAATTTCGCCCGGTAGGCTTTCAGCGCCTCGTCGAAGGCCTGGGTCGGCGGCAGATCTTCGCGGGCTTTCCGGTACGCGTCGGTCACCAGGGATTGCGCTTCGCGGTGAATGTCTTCGTCGTGGTCAAAGGTTCTGAGCTCGTCCGCGGCAATGAGCAGCATTTATTTCTCCCATCCTCGCAATGAGATAACGGGCGGATGGGAGAAATGTTCAGCAGCGCTGACGTTTTGCCGTGCGCGCGGCAACTTTGATCTGGGAGAGCGCAAAGAGGGCCGCGCATGCGCGCAATACGACTCGCGGCGGCTCGGCGAAGGAGGCGAGAGGCGGCGCGGTCAGCCGCGGCGCGGCGCGCCGCCTCGCTCGACGAGCTGTTCGAGCACCTCGTAGGGTTGGGCGCCGACAACGCCGTAACCGCCGGCGACGAAGGTCGGGACGCCGGTCACGCCGTATTGCGCCGATTTCGCCCAATCGGCATCGATCGCGTCCTTGAAGCGCCGCTCGGCGAGGACTGCGCGCGCTTCGTCGGCCGGCAAGCCAACCGATGCCGCCAACTCGACCAAGAGCTCGGGATCGCCGATATTGCGCGCCTCGACGAAATAGGCCTTGTAGAGCGCGTCATGTAATGCGGCGCCGCCGGGCTGCGTGTCGGCCCATTTGCCGAGCTCCTGCGCCAAGCGGCTGTTGTAGGTGTGGGTGCGGCGGCCATAGGGCAGCCCCTCGGCATCCATCAAGCCCTTCATGCGCTGGTAGGCCGCCTCGGGATCGATGTTGCGCGAGGCGTAGAATTCGGCCATCGAGCGGCCCTCGGCGGGCGTGTCCGGGTGCAGCGGGAAATGCACCAGAACCGTCTCGACGTCGAATGTCTGCTGCAGTTTTTCAACACGCACGGTGCTGAGGTAACACCAGGGTCAGACGTAGTCGGAGAAGATCTCCAATTTGACCGGCGCACTCATCAGGCCTCTCTCCTCGCGATTCTCAGCCTTGAATATGAGAGCGCCGGCCGAGCGGCGCAATGCGGGTTTGCGGCTGCTCAGCGGAATTTGCTCAGCGCAAACTTGCTCAGCTGGGCCGGCGGCGGGTCCAGATGCGGACAGGCTCGCTGCGGCCGCGCAATTCCTGATTGCCTTGGTCTTGCAACCGTTCGAGGAGCGCCGCCTCTGCCGATGAGCCCGCGGCGATCGCCTCGACGAGCGCGTCGCCAACGACGAGCGGCGTATCGAGGCTGCGCGTCAACCCCTGCAGGCGGCTGGCGGTGTTGACCGTGTCGCCGATGACGGTGAAGGACAGGCCATGCGCGCTGCCGACATCGCCCACGACGGCGGGGCCGTAATTGAGCCCGATGCCGATGGCGACCGGCGACTCGCCAGCCTCTGCGCGCTCCTTGTTCCAGGCGTCGAGCGCGGCCAGCATGCCCTCGGCGCAGCGCAGCGCGTTGGCGGCATCGTCCACCCCGGCATTCGGCAGCCCGAACACGGCGAAGATCGCATCCCCGATATACTTCTCGACGGTGCCGCCAGAGGCAAAGATCTCGCTCGTCATGCGGTCATGAAACTGGCGCAGCATCGTCACGACCGCCTCGGGGGGCAGGTGCTCGGCCATGCGGGTGAAGCCGACGATGTCGAGGAACAACACCGCCACCATCTCACGCCGCACCGGGCCCAGGGGCTCGTCGCGGTCGGCCAGCATTGTGACAAGGTTCGGCGAGAAATAGCGCGAGAGATTGGCGCGGGCGCGCTCGGCGGCGGCGCGCTGGCGGTCGAGCTCGCGGATGCGGCCGATCTCGTCGAGGGTCTTCTTGATCGTGATTTCGAGATCGTTGAGATCGACGGGCTTGGTGACGAAATCGAAAGCGCCGCGGTTCATTGCGGTGCGGATATTGGCCATATCGCCATAGGCCGAGACGATGATCGCGCGGGCCGGCGATTGGCGCGTGCGCAACTCGGCGAGGAGCGTCAGCCCATCCATGACCGGCACCTGCCTTGTCTGCCGGACGGCGATTGTGCCGCGCCCGCGAGGCGCGAGGCAAACGATCCCTGGTTCGGGGTAATACACGGTAAAGGCGGGCATTTCAGCCGGCCGACGGCAGCAGGTCGCGCAGCCGCGATTTGAGCTGGTCGAAATCGACCGGTTTCGACAGGAAATCGGCGGCGCCATATTCGCTGGCCCGGCGGCGCCGTTCGTCGTCGCCATAGGCCGTCACCATCATGACTGGCAGCCCGGGCCGGCGCTCCTTGATCTCGCGTAACAGCGCCAGCCCGTCCATGCCCGGCATGTTGATGTCGGACAGGATGACGATGAGTTCCGGGCGGATGCCGGTGTCGAGCCTTTCCAGCGCCTCTTCGCCGGAGCCGGCAAAATGCAGCACGTAAAGGCCCTGCCGCACCTCGCGGCGAAAGCGCTGCCGGAACAGTTCGGCGACGTCCGGCTCGTCATCGACAATCAGGATACTCAGACTCACGCCGCTCTCCCGGCTGTTATGCCATGTGCGCGCCGCGGCAGGCGCACGGTAAATTCGGTGAAGACACCCAACTCGCTATCAACGCCGATCGTGCCGCCATGCTGCTGCGTCACGATGTCGTAGCTGATCGACAGCCCGAGCCCGGTCCCCTCCCCGGTCGGCTTTGTCGTAAAGAACGGCTGGAACAGCCGGGCCCGACTTTCCGGCGCGATCCCGGTGCCGTTATCGCGTACCCGGATCTCGACCTCGTTCCCGAGATCTCGCGTCATCACCTTCAGCACCGGCCGGTCGCCCGCCTCGCGGGTCTTCTTGGCGGCGGCGTAAAACCCGTTGCCGAACAGGTTCAGGAAGACGCGCGTGATGTCCTGCGGCACCACTTCGATCGGCGCCAGCTTCGCGTCGAGATCGCGCTCCATCGTGATGTTAAAGCTCTGATCCTGGGCGCGTGCGCCGTGATAGGCGAGGTTCAGCGTCTCCTCGATCAGGCCGTTCAGATCGACGCTCTGCCACTCGCCGCTGCCGCCCCGCGAGTGCAACAACATGCTGCGGACGATGCCGTCGGCGCGGCGGCCGTGCTCGGCGATCTTTCCAAGATTGCCGGTCAGCATCTGAATCGTGTCGTCGATGTCGGCACGCTTGTCGCCGCCGAGCCTCTCCAGTGCCGGAGCAGCCGCTTCCTTCAGCTCATCGAGCAGCTCCACCGACAGATTGGCGAAGTTGTTGACGAAGTTGAGCGGGTTCTTGATCTCGTGGGCGATGCCGGCGGTCAGCTGACCCAATGAGGCCATCTTCTCGGCGTGGACCAGATTGGCCTGCGCCGCCTGCAATTCCCCGAGCGCCGCCTCGGCCGTAACGCGGGCATCACGAGTCTCGGTCAGCAACCGAGCGTTCTCGATCGCGATGACCGCCTGGTCGGCGAAGGTGCGCACCAATTCAACCTGCCGTTCGGTAAACGGCTCAACCCGCTGACGGGCAAGATAAAGCACGCCGGTCGGCTCACCTTCGCGCAGCAGCGGGACGCCGAGCGCGGTTCGCATGTGGCCGACGGCTATCACCTCAGGCAGAGCGTAATCCCGGTCGGCGGCAAGATCCTCGACTTGCACCACCGCCAGCCCCTGCGCTGCCCGTCCGATAACGCTGCCGCGTCCGGGCTCGAAGATAAGGTCTTGAGCGACGGCTCTGAACTCAGGCGAGAAGGCGAAGGTAGAGACCGTCCGATACACATCGCCATCGCGTTTGGCGATCATTCCCATTTCAGCGCTGCAGAGCCGGGCAGCGGTTTCGACCACGGTATCCAGAACAGGCTGCAGATCGAAGGTCGAGCGGCTGATGACCTTGAGGACATCACTCGTCGCCATCTGATATTCGAGGGACTCGCGCAACTCCTGTGTCGTGTCGCGGAATGCCGCCAGCGTGCGCGCCATCGCGCCCATCTCGTCCGGCCCGGGCGCCGGGATGTCGACGGCGGTGTTGCCGGCATTGAGGCCGTCCATCGCGACGACGAGCCGGCGCAGCGGCCGAGCGATCGAGCGCAACACAAAAAACGTCAGCAACGCGCCGGCGAGCACCGTCGCAAGCGTCACAATCTGCGACAGCCGTGTCGCGACGCCGGCTTCGGTCACGACGCGGTCGCGGGCGGCGACCGCCTCCTGCGTCAGCTCGGTCACGATCGAACCGAGCAATTTATCGACTGCGACGCCGTGTTGGCGCGACTGCGCGAGGAGAGAATTACCGATGACGCGGCGGTCGGCGGTGTATTCGTCGACCGCTTTGGCCGCGAGATCGTCATATTCTGCGAGCTCCCGCCGCACGGCGGCGATACGGTCCGGCTTGCGCGCGGCGAGCTGGTCGAGATAGCGCTCCATGCGGACATGCGCTGCCTTTGCATTCGTTTCCGGCAGCGTCAAGAGGCTCACCGCGAGGTCGGCCATCCAGTAGCGGACCTCGCCAAACGCGATCTGCGCGTTGTTCGCCTGTTCGATCGTCCTGAGCAATTCCGCCGTTTCAATCATGCCGGCGGCATTCGTCGAGAGCTTCCGCGTCAGGTACAGATTGGTTGCAACGAGGATAATCAGCAGCGCGCTCGACAACAGGATCAGCCGGGCACGGATTGTCACCCTGCCGAGCAGACCCGTCCGGGCGCCGCTCGCCCTCGGAGCCGTCCCGTCGGCCGTGACGGCGGCGGCCGGGTCCGGATAGGACGGCGACACTGTCATCGAGTCGGGGTCATCGAGTCGGGGTCATTGAGTCTGCGTCATCCCCGGCGTCATTGGGCCTGCGCCCGGTACAGCGTGATGCTGATGACGCCGCCGAGATCGTCCTGCTTGGCGCCTTCCTTCGGGTAGCCGGTGATGTCCATCTCGCCCTTCGGACTGCCGTGGCAGGTCAGGCAGGAGGCGGCATAATATTCCGGCACCATGACGCGGTAGGCGGGCCGCCCCTTGGCGTCGGTCATCTCCGAATAGGGCTGGCCACGCGGCCAAGCGGGCTCGACGAGCTTGGTCTTGATGATGTTCTCTTCGAAGCTATCGGGGCGCGCCTTGCGGTTGCGCACGAGTTCGGGCGGCGCGGTGACCTTTAATTCAGCCTCGCCACTGGCGAGCCGTGCGAAGGATTCACCGACCAGCCGCCCGAACACCGCCGGGATGAAGGCCTTGAACCCGATCCCCTTGGCGTTGATCGTCGATTGGTTGGCGTCCATAACCTCGCCGATCGCCGCCATCATCGCACGCAGCAGCCGGCCGTGGCGCGAGTTGGGATCGATCGTCGCCGGGTCCACGCCCGTATTCTTCTTGTAGTTGTCGATCGCCTGGTCGAGCACGAGTTTGGCGGTGAGCCCCTTATCGCCGATCTCGGGATCGTTGATCTTGCTCTGGTTGTTGGAGATGATCGCGCGCGCGTCGCGCAGCATCTCAGCGAGGCTTTGCGCGATTGCCGCATCTTCCGCCGCCGGCTCCGTCGCGGCGACCGAAACCGACGCCGCGATACCCATCAGCACAAGGCCGATCAGCGCGTTCACCAGACGACCCATCCAGCCGCCCGAGCCCGGCAGTCCTTTACTCGCCATCAATGTTCTTCCCCCTTGTCCCGCGACTGTGCACGGTTGCCCGCGGAGAGGCAAGATTCCGGCTGGCCGAGGCCTCCGGTTCACCGCGTCAGACACCCAAATAGCGGTGCAGCAACTCGGGGGCGGCAGCCAGTTCGGCGGAGACGCCGGACCATACCGTTCGGCCTTTTTCGAGGATGTAGTGGCGGTCCGCGAGACGCAGCAGCGGCGCGATGTTCTTGTCGACCACGAGGATCGCCTGGCCGCCTTCCTTGAGCCGCGCCAGCACCCGCCAGATCTCGTCACGAATACGCGGCGCCAAGCCCTCGGTCGCTTCGTCGAGCAGCAGCAGGCGGGGATTTGTCATCAGGGCGCGCCCGATCGCCAGCATTTGCTGTTCGCCGCCCGACAACAGCGCGCCGAGGCTGCCGAGCCGCTCGCGCAACGCCGGGAACAGGTCGAGCACCGAATCGAGCGTCCACCGGCCCTTCGCCTCCATGCCTCGGTTGGCGGTCGCGACCAGGTTCTCGCGTACGGTCAAATTGGGAAAGATCTGCCGGCCCTCCGGCACCAGTCCGAGCCCCAGCCGGGCGATGCGATAGGGCGGCAGATCGTGGATCGGCGCGCCCTCGAAGCGTATCGCCCCGCCCTCGGCCCGTACGATCCCGATGATGGTCGATAGTGTCGTGGTCTTTCCCATGCCGTTGCGCCCGAGGAGGGTCACGACCTCGCCCGCGCCGACGGCCAGATCGACCCCGAACAGCACCCGGCCGTCGCCATAGCCGGCTTCCAGTCCGCTGACTTCAAGCATCAGGGTAGTGCCGCTCCATTATCAGGTGCGCCGCGGCGCATCAGCCGCCTTCCTCGCCGAGATAGGCGCGGCGAACCTCGGGGTCCGCGCGAATCACCGCCGGTGTGCCGGAGGCGATGACGCGCCCGTAGACCATCACCGTGATCCGATCCGCGAGCGCGAAGACCGCGTCCATGTCGTGCTCGACCAGGACGATCGAGAACCGGCCCTTGAGCCCCGCGAGGAGACGCACCATCGAGGCGGATTCCTCAGGGCCCATGCCGGCCGTCGGCTCGTCGAGCAGCAGCAGCCGCGGCGCGGTCGCGAGCGCCATCGCGAGCTCGAGAGCGCGCCTTTCGCCATGCGACAGCGACCCCGCTACCAGCTCCGCGCGTCCAGCAAGCCCGACGACGCCCAGCGCAGCGAACGCCGGATCGCGCAGCCTCGCATCGCGGCGAGCGGCGCGCCAGAAACGGAAGCTGTGCCCAGCCCGCGCCTGAATCGCCAGCGCGACATTGTCGAGCGCGGTGAACTCGCGGAAGATGCTGGTGATCTGAAACGAGCGGGCGATGCCGAGCGCGGCGCGGCGAGCCGGGCCCAGCCGCGATATCTCGGCCCCCGCGAAACGGATCGCGCCCGAGTCAGGCGTCAGTTCACCCGAGAGCTGGCCGATCAGGGTCGTTTTGCCGGCGCCGTTGGGTCCGATCACGGCATGGATCTCGCCGGGCGCGATGGACAGCGAAACATCGCCGGTCGCGACGAGGCCGCCGAAACGCTTCGTGAGACCGGCGGTTTCGAGCAGCGCTTCAGCCACTGCGCCTCCGCGGGAGCGCAAAGATCCCGTAGAGCCCAGTCTTCGAGAACAGCACGACCAGGATCAGGATCGGTCCGAGCACCGCCTGCCAGTGCTCGGTCAGGCGCGACAGCACGCTTTCGAGGATCAGGTAAGCAGCGGCGCCAAACACCGGCCCGACCAGGGAGCCGAGCCCGCCGAGGATCACCATCATCATGATCTCGCCGGAACGGGTCCAATGCATGATCGATGGCGAGACAAACAAGGTCAGATTGGCGAAGAGCGCACCGGCGATACCGCAGACCGCACCCGCCATGACAAAGGCGGTCAGCTTATAGCGGAAGGTCGGGAAGCCGAGCGCGATCATCCGACGCTCGTTGGATTTGACGCCCTGCAGCAGCATGCCGAAGCGCGACTGCACGATCCGATTGCCGAGAAACAGAAACAGCAGCAGCAAGCCGTAGGCGAAGTAGTAGAAGACGACCGGGCGGTCGAGATTGAGCGCGGCGCCAAAATCGCTGTGCCGCGCGATGTTCAGCCCGTCGTCGCCGCCATACTCGTTGAGCCCGATAGCGACGAAATACACCATCTGGCCGAACGCCAAGGTGATCATGATGAAATAGACACCGGAAGTGCGCAGCGACACGAAACCGATGACCAGCGCCGCTAAGGCGGCGTGACCAAAGCTGACGAGCCCGCCATAGCCGAGGATCAGGTCGAGACTGACCGCGGCGATCGCGAACACCATGATCCGAGCGAACAGCCCGGTGTAGAAGGGTGCGTCGGCCACTGTCGCGACCGCCGGAACCAGCGCCAGCGCGGCGAGCGCGACACAAATCGCGACATATCTGCCGCTCATCGGCGGCGCACCTTAGAGACCCCTGGGCGGAAACAAGCCTTGCGGCCGCACGAACAATACCGCCGCCATCAGGATATAGATCAGCATCGACGCGAGCGCTGGGCCGAATTTCGCGGCAGCGCTGCCGCCCATAAAGATTGTCAGGAAAGGGCGCAGAAATGCGCGCCCGGTCGCATCGACGACGCCGACCAGCAATGCGGCGACAAAGGCGCCGCGGATCGAGCCGATGCCGCCGATCACGATCACGACAAAGGCGAGGATCAAGACGCTTTCGCCCATGCCCGATTCGACAGTGAAGATCGGCCCCGCCATGACACCGGCGAGCGCCGCCAGCGCAGACCCCATCGCAAAGACGAGCGTGTAAAGCAGCCTTACATTGATTCCGAGCGCGCCGAGCATGACCCGGTTGCTGGCGCCGGCCCGGATCAGCATGCCGATCCGGGTACGCGCGATCAGCAGGTACAACAGCAGCGCGATCGCGAGCCCGACCGCGATGATCGCAACGCGGTAGGCCGGATAGGGTATGCCGGGCAGAAGCTCGACACGGCCGCTGAGAAAACCGGGTACCGACATATAAAGCGCGGTCGATCCCCAAAGGATGCGCACCATCTCGTTGAAAAACAGGATCAGGCCGAAGGTCGCGAGCACCTGGTCGAGATGATCACGCTCGTAGAGTGTTCGGAAAACGATGATTTCAATCGCGATGCCGACCAGAACGGCGGCGCTAAGCGCGGCGGCGAGGCCGAGGAGAAAAGAGCCGGTCGCCGAGAAAATGGCGGCGGCGACATAGGCGCCGACCATGTAGAGGGAGCCGTGCGCCAGGTTGATCAGGTTCATGATGCCGAAGATCAGGGTCAACCCGGCCGCCATCAGAAACAGCATGACGCCGAATTGGACGCCGTTCAGCACCTGCTCGACCGCGTAGATCACGGCTGCATGGCGGACTGGGGCGCGCTGCGCATCGAAGTCGCTCTACGACCTTCGATTGGCTGGGGAAGAGAGCTATGCGCTAACGCTGCATCTTGCATTCGCCGGCATAAGCGTCGGCGTGGTCGGCGAACACGGTCTTCTGGATCCTGCGCACGAACGTGCCGTCATGGTACTTGGCGATTCGCAGCAGGTAAAAATTCTCGATCGGAAAATGGTTGGTGTTGTATTTGAATTTGCCGCGCACCGACGGGAAATCGGCCTTTTCCAGCGCGGCGATCATGCCCTTTTTGTCGGCCAGATCACCTTTTACGGCGGCGACGGCGCGGTCGATCATGGCGATCGCGTCGAAGCTCTGCGCCGCATAGAAGGACGGCCAGTAATTGTATTTCTGGCGAAACGCGCCGACGAATTCCTCGTTACGCGGGTTGTCGAGGTCGGGCGACCAGAAGCCGACCTCGTAATTGCCATCCGCCGCATCCCCGATCGCCGGCAATGTCGTCTCATCGACCGTAAAGGCCGAGTAGAGGGGGATCTTCTCGCGCATTCCAGCCTGCGCGTATTGCTTGACGAACTGGATACCCATGCCGCCGGGCAGGAAGGCGAA
>VAZF01000087.1 GCA_005888425.1 Alphaproteobacteria bacterium | reverse complement strand
CGGTCCGCGATCTCGATGCCGCCGAGCCCCGGCGGCATGTCGACCAGTTTCAGCGATAGTCGCGGGATTTCGTTGACGAGGGTTCGGGTAAACCCCCAAAGCGCGGCGCCGATCAGGTCGGCATCCGCACTGCGCGCCTCCTGCTGCGCGCCGCGGGTCACGATCCACAACGGAATGCCGCGCAATGCCGCCGCAGCCGCAATCCGAGCGGCGCTCGGCAGCAACTCGGCGGCGCCGGACATCGGGTCGGTTTGTTCACCGATGAGCAGAACCGCGAGCCCGGCCTGCGCCTCCGCGGTTGCATCCATTTCGGCGACGGCCGTAAAAGCGGCGCCATCCAATTCGGTGACGCGATGCCCGGCGGCGGCGAAGACATCGGAAATCCCGAGGTCTACGCCGCACGGCATGCCGATCACCGCCAGCGACAGTGCGTCCGACCGGTCGGTCCTCGCCGGTTCTTGTTGCGCCGGCGCCCGCGCCCACAAAACCGACAGCGGCCACGGTCCTGCGCCGGTCGCGATGCTGCCAGGCGCCGCAAAACCCGCCAGGGCCAAGTCGCGGCGCCACGCTTCGCCATGCAGCAAGGGCGACGCGTTCCCGCCCCTTGCCCCGTCGCGCCACCAACCGCGATACCGGCCAAAGGCGAGCGCCCAGAGCGGGTTCGGCTCGGCCTCGGCGGCAAGCAGCAGCCCGCCGGGCGCGAGCCGCTCGCGCAATCGCGACAGCACATCGGCATCGAGCTGCAAGCGCGAGAGCGCCTGCAACGAGACGATGACATCGAAACGGCTCTCGCCGAGCGCGTCATCATCGTCGATGAGGGACCAGCAACTGGCGCTTGCTCCGGCCTGCGACTTGATCGCTCCGGCAAGCCGCGCGGCCTGCTGAGGATCCGGATGGGTCGCCCTATAGGCAAGCGGCGCCCCCGTCTGCGCCAACGCCTCGATAAGCCGCGGGGTCACCGCGCTGTCGGCGCCGATCTCCAATACGCGCAGCGGGCAGTCGGCCGGCCAGGCCGCGCCGATCTCGGCGAGGGTTTCGCGGATGTGCTCGAACGCGGCAACACTAACCGGAGAGGCTTGCACGAGGTGCTCGGCCATCGGCAACGGGGCCGGCTCGAATCGGCGCAACCCGTCCCGCAACAGAGCCGGCAATTCTTCGGCCGCCATGGCGACAAGCGCCAGCTCGGCAACCAACTCGGGGGCTTCCGATAGAAGCAAGCGCCAGATCTCGGCGACATCCGGCAGATCATGATCGTCGGCCAAACGCCAGCCGGTCTCGCACTCCTCCGCGGCGTCGAACCGCTCAAGGAGACGCAAGAGATACTCGAACAGCGGCGCCGTTTCGGGGAGGATCGCGCCGGCATCGACCAGCGCATCGATCGTGACGCTCACCTCGGGATCGACGATCGCCGCAACCGCGCGATAGGCGATTGATGCCGTCATCGCGTCGAACAGCAGCGCACGTTCGCTCGATTTCTCGGCATCGGTGTTGGCCCGGTCGGCTTGCCGCGCCAGGATCTCGCCGATCCGATCAAAAATGCCCGGCGCCCGCGCTTCGTCGAGCGGCGCCGGCACGAGGTCGACGCGCAATACGCGATTATCGAGCGAGCCGCTCCGGCTGAGCTCGACCCGGCGGAACCAGCATTCCGACAGCGCGGCGACAAACGCGCCGTTATCGTCGAACAATTCGATATCGCCTGATGCCGAGCGCGTGCCGATCCGTGTCAACCGCAACCGCGCGATGCGCGCCGCGCGCCCGAAGGGTGCAGCGAGCCGCACCCGGCCAAACCGCCAGGGCAGAAAGCTCGTGTCGCGAAGCTCGGCGCTTTTGCCGGCGAGCAGCGCCAGAAATGCCTGCAGCGCGCCGTCCAGCAATGCCGGATGAAGCAGATAAGGGCCTAGGGACTCGCCGATTGCGGCCGGCTCGAAATAGGCTTGTGCCTCGTCGGGCCCCAGCACCTCGACCCGCGTGACGGTGCGAAAGCGCGGGCCGTAATCGAGGCCGAGTCCTGTTGCGATGCGATACAGCTCGTCGGCCTCGATGACCCGCAGCGGCGAACCGGGCGCGCTCGGCATCGTCCTCGCCGCGACCTCGCCGGCGTTGAGGATGCGCGCTACGGCATGGCTCGTTGGCGGCTCATCCGAAAGGCGCGGGCGGCTGCTCAGCTCCCAATCGCTTCCCTCCGATCCGAGCGTAGCCCGCACTTCGCGCGGCCGCCCGGTATCGAAGGGCAACGGGCGCCGCACCTCGATATCGGCCAACTCGATCGCCGTGGCCGTCGGGCGCTGGGCGCGTGCCGCGGCGGCGGCCATTTCGAGGACCGCAGCAGCGGGCAGCACCGGCACGCCTTCGACGGCATGATCGGCAAGCCAGGGCAGCGTCTCCGGATCGAGATGATTGACCCAGCCGCGAACCGGCCCCGCTTGCCGGTAGCCGAGCAGCGGATGCTCGAATGGCGGGTCGCTGAGCCCGAGGTTTTCGACCGTATACTCGAACCAGAACCGCTCGCGCTGCCAAGGGTAAAGAGGCAAGTCGCGCGGGTTAGCGGTCCCATCGAACCGCGCCGCCCGTGTGATGTCGTAGCCGGCAATATGGCATTGCGCCGCCAGCGCCGGAAACGGGTCTCCGTCCGTCTGCTTCCGGCTCAGCGTCCCCAGCGCCCTCCCCTGAGTCTCGGCGGCGCGCAGAGCATCGTGCAGGTATCCTTGCAGAACCGGGTTCGGTCCGATCTCGACAAAGATCCGAAAGCCGTCCTTCACCAGCGCCGCGGTTGCGTCGGTGAAGCGCACCGGCGAGCGAATGTTGTGCCACCAATATTCGGCGTCGAGCTGGCCGGCGCACACCGGCTCGCCGGTCACTGTCGAGAACAGCCTCGCGCGTGGCGCGGAGGAGGTGAGCCCGTCGAGATCGGCGAGCAGCCGGTCGCGTATCGGATCCATCGCCGCGGAGTGAAATGCAAAGTCGAGATCGAGCGCGCGGAACGCGACCCCGCGACGCCGCGCCTCGGCCCCAAGCCTCTCAATCGCGTCGCTCGGACCGGAGACCGTAACGGCATGGGTCGCATTGATCGCGCCGAGTTCCAGCGGGCTGCCGATCTCATCGAGCAGTTCGCGGGCTGCGCTGCTGCCCAGAGCGAGCGCCGCCATGCGTCCGTCACCGCGGGTCCGCTCCTGGTTGCGGCTGCGCGCGACGACAACACGCGCGGCGTCCGTCAGCGACAACGCTCCGGAAGCCCAGGCGGCGGCGATTTCGCCGACGCTGTGACCGACATGCGCTTCCGCCTCGATGCCGAGGTCACCCAAGACCGTCACGATGCCGAGCTGGATCGCGAACAGCAGCGGTTGCGCGACATCGGCATGCACCAGCCGGTCCGCCTCGATGCCGTTTTCGATCAGCTCGGCGACAGACCAGCCGAGACCCGGCCGCAACGCGGCATCGGCCTCGTCGACAGCCGCGCGAAACGCCGCGCTGGCGCGATAGGCGCCGCGCGCCATTTCCGGCCATTGCGCGCCGTTGCCGGAGAAAACAAAGGCGAGCTTCGCTTCGCGCAGCGCGGTTCCGCTAATCACGGCGTGCTGGTCGCCGGCGGCGAACGCGTCGAGCTTCGCAGCCGCTTCCATCGGATCGGCGCCGAGCACAACGAGGCGGTGCGAGTGATGGTCACGGCAACGCGCAGCAGCCCGCAACAACGGACCCGCCCCTTCGGGTGCGACGCCCGCGAGCGTCTCCTGCCAGCTCCCCGCCAGGTCGCGCAGCGCCGCCTCGCTGCGCGCCGAGATGACGAGCGGCGGCATCGGTCCGACCGTCGCTTGAGTCCTCGCGGTCTTCTGCGGCGGCGGCGCCAATACCGCATGGCCGTTGGTGCCGCCAAAACCAAAAGAGTTGATGCCGGCGCCCTTGCCGCGGGCGAGCGCTTCGGCGTCGCGCACGACGCGCAGATTGAGCTCGTCGAACGGGATCTTTGGGTTCGGCGTCACGCAATGCAGGCTCGGCGGCAGCGTGCCATGTTCGAGCGCGAGCGCCGTCTTGATCAGCCCGGCCATACCCGATGCGGCTTCGAGGTGTCCGATATTCGTTTTGACCGAACCGATCGGCAGCGGTTCCGGCCGGAGTTGGCCCAGCGCATGCCCGACCGCGGCCGCCTCGACCGGATCGCCGGCCGGCGTCCCGGTGCCGTGCATCTCGAAAAAGGCGAGATCCTCCGCCGCAGTCGCGGCGCGCTCGCAGACCGAGCGGATCAGCGCCGCTTGCGCCGCCTCGCTTGGCATCGAGAGGCCAATCGTGCGCCCGTCGGAATTGACCCCGGTACCGCGGATGATCGCGCGGATCGGATCGCCGTCGGCCAGCGCGTCCTTCAGCCGCTTCAGCACGACGACTCCGCCGCCTTCACCGCGGACATAGCCGTCCGCCCGCTCGTCAAAGGCGAAGCAGCGGCCGCGGCGCGACAGCATCGAGGCGCGGGAGAAGCCGAGAAACGGATAGGGCGCGAGCAGCAGGTTGATCCCGCCGACGATCGCGCCGGCGATGCGCTCCTGGCGCAAGGCCTCGCACGCCTCGTGCAATGCGACGAGAGAGGACGAGCAGGCCGTGTCGATCGTCAGGCTCGGCCCGTGCAGGTCGAACACATAGGAAATCCGGTTGGCGAGGATGCTGAGCGTCCCACCGGTCATGAAATAGGAATCGCCGGTTGCCGGATCGCCCAGCCGCAGATCGCGATAGTCGGTCGTCGCGCCGCCGATATAGACCCCGGTCGCGCTCCCGGCGACTTTGCCGGCCGGAATGCCGGCGTCTTCGAGCGCGTGCCAGACGAGTTCGAGGAGCAGCCGCTGTTGCGGATCCATCTGCGCGGCCTCGCGCGGCGAGATCCCGAAAAATGCCGGTTCAAACAGGTCGATGCCGGTCAACAGCCCGGCCGACCAGGTATAGCTCTTGCCGCGCTCGTCCTGGTTCGGGTGGTAATAAAAGTGCGTCGACCACCGCGCCTCGTCGACCTCGGTGACGGCATCCGTGCCGGAGACGAGCAGCTGCCAGAACGCCTCCAGATCGGGCGCGCCGGGGAATCGGCAGGAGGCGCCGACGATCGCGATCAACTCGTCACTCATGGTCTTGAGGCAAATCCGCTTCCGTTTATGAGAGATCTGCTCGGACGGGCTGGCCGCGCGACCTTACCTTCATTACACATCCCGCCCCCCAAAGGCCAGTTTCGCGGTTGTGCAGGGCGGAAGCCGCGATCGCCCGGCACGCAATTGTGAAGGGATATCGGTTCAGAAATACCGGCTGAGATTCGCGCGGATGCGCTGCAGGACCGGCGTCTCGGGCTGCGATACCGAAAAGCTGTCCCCGGTGATTCTTTCGAACGCATCAATATACACCCGTGCGGTCTCGGCGACGACCTCGCGCGGGATCGGCGGGATCGGATCGCGGTACGGGTCGCAGCGGGCCGCCACCCAGCGACGCAGAAAATCCTTGTCGAAGCTGTCGGGCGGCTTGCCTGCCGCAAAGCGCCGCGGATAGGTCTCGGCGAACCAGTAGCGGCTGCTGTCCGGGGTATGGATCTCGTCCGCGAGGACGATTTGCCCGCCCCGGTCGAGGCCGAATTCGTATTTCGTATCGACGAGAATGAGGCCGCGCGCCGCCGCGATGTCCCGCCCGCGCGCGAACAGGGCCAGGGCCCGTTCGGTGACCTCCGCCCATTGCGGCGGCGTCAAAAGGCCGCGGCCGATGATCTCCTCGGCGGTAACCGGCTCGTCATGCTCGCCGTCCCGCGCCTTCGTCGTGGGCGTCACGATCGTCTGCGGCAGTTTTTCGTTCTCGCGCAGACCGTCCGGGAAATGAAGCCCATAAATCT
>VAZF01000086.1 GCA_005888425.1 Alphaproteobacteria bacterium | reverse complement strand
GGCCAGCGCCGTCGAGGACGCCGGAACGCCGATTAGCGCCATTACCGCGAGTGCGCCGGCGAATTGGTGAAGCCAACGAGATGTCATAAAGAGCTCCCGCAATCGGGTGGTCATTCGGAGACGATACGCGCGGTCGGATAACCGCTGCCGACAACCTTATTTAACAACCGGTCCGCCTCTGCCTCGTTCGTCACCGGCCCGAGACGAACGCGGTAAAGGGCGGTCCCGTTCACCTCGGCCGGCACGACCTGCACATTGCCGAGGGTGGCGATCCGGGCGCGGACGCGCTGCGCATTCTCCGGCATCGCAAACGCGCCGGCTTGTATGAAGATCCGCCCGGAAGTCGAACCCGCCATTACGATTGCCCGAGGGTGCGCGGCGATCGGTGGCGGCAAGGTTTCGGCATGCGCCGGGCTGATCAGCGACGGCCAGTGAGGACGCGGTGCAGCCAACTCTTGCGGCGGCGGTGCGGCGGCCATCGCGAGTTGTGGCGACGGCTCGCGCATCGGCGGCGGCTCGCGCATCGGCGGCGGAGCAGGCTCCGGCGGCGGCGCCGCTGCGAATTGCGGCGGCGGCGATGTCATCAAGGGCGGCGGTGGAGGCACCGGCCGGGGCGACGGTGCGGGAGCCGCTGCGGCGAGTTGGACCGAGCCGCTCTGGCCGCGCTTCGCTGCTTCCGCGACCTGGATGCTCTCGTCCTTGAGAATGCGGACGCGGACCGGTGTCGTGCCGGCCATCTCGAAGCCGAGCAACTGGGCGGCGCGCCGCGACACATCGAGAATCCGGCGGTCGACATAGGGCCCGCGATCGTTGACGCGCAGCCGTAGCGACCGGCCGTTCTGCAAATTGGTCACCTCGACGACGCTCGGCAGGGGCAATGTCTTATGCGCCGCCGACAGCTCGTTCAGATTGAAGACCTCGCCATTGGCCGTCGCCTGGCCGTCGAACGCCGCGCCATACCACGAGGCCAGCCCGGTCTCGTCATAGCCGTAATCGACCTGCGGCGTGTACCACTTGCCGTTGATCTGATAGGGCGAGCCGACCTTGTAGGAAGGCTGGCCGCGATGATAGCCGGCGCTGTGATGCTCGCTGGATTGCGGCCCGGAAGACGAGCAGCCGGCGAGGATAAAGCCGAGCGCAACCAGAAGCGCGAGTTCCCCCGGCCGGCTGTTCTGGCGCCCCGTTCCCCCCTGGACGCGCATGGCAATGTTCCGGTGTCTAGCCTCTCTCGACCCCGTCGGCGATCATTCCGACCGAGGCGGCGAACTTGACCGATTTGTTCCACTTCATCGTCGCGCGGAAATTGTCAAAAACCAGTAACGCGCGTCCGCCCGGACCATCCGGCAACAGCAGCGACGCGTCCGCGGCCTCGCGCCCGGTCAATGGCGCCCCGACCGAACGCACGCCCATCCGTATCCAGTCGCCGAGCGGCCGCCGGCTTTCGAGCCCAGCAAGCCGCGTGTCGAAATTGCTGGGCACCGCCACCTCGCTCCCCCAGCTCTCAGAGCCGCGCCAGCCCAGGCGCGCCAGATAATTGGCGATCGAGCCCAGGACATCGCCGCGATTGTTCCAGATGTCGCGCCGTCCATCACCGTCGAAATCGACGGCATAGCTGAGAAAGGTCGACGGCATGAACTGGCATTGCCCCATCGCGCCGGCCCAGGAGCCGAGCATGTTGTCGGCGCGGATATGGCCCTGATCGATAATCTTCAGAGAGGTGATCAGCTCGCCGCGGAACATCGGCCCGCGCCGCCCCTCATAGGCGAGCGTCGCGAGCGCCGCCGGCACCGAGTAGCTACCCTGGGTCTTGCCGAAATCGCTTTCGACGCCCCACAGCGCGACGATAAAGCGCGGCTGCACGCCGAAGCGCTGCTGCACGCGCTGCAGCAGACCCAAATTCTCGGCCAGGTTCCGTCGCGCATCCTCGATTCGCTGCGGGTTGACCACTTTCGTGATGAAATCGGCGAATGTCAGCGTGTGATCGGGCTGATGCTGGTCGAGCTCGATGACGCGCGGCAAAAACTGGATATATCGGAAGGCGAGATCGACCGTCCCTGGCCGGACACCCTGCGCGAGCGCATCGCGCCGCAGTCCGGCGAGAAAACTGCTGAAATCGCTTTCCGCGCCTATCGCCCGTCCGCCCCCCAGCGGCAAGGCCAATAGCGGAGCCGCAGCGAGCAAGGCTCGGCGGCTCGGGCGGAAAGGCATCATCGACATGCCCCCGCTGCTGTTCTTCCCCCGCGCTTGCTTATCACGGAGAGGGTTAATTTTTCAATATGTGCGGCGGCGACGCTCAGAGCGGCAACAGTCAGGACGCCAACACTCAAAGAGAGAGGGCGCGCGGCAACCACAGCGATATTGCGGGGATGTAGGTGACCGCCATCAGCACCAGGAACATGACGCCGTAGAACGGCCAGATCTGCCGCATGACGTCCTCCATCCGGACGCGGCCGACGGCGCAGCCGACAAACAAGGTCGCGCCGACCGGCGGATGGCAGAGGCCGATCCCCAGGTTCATCAGCATGATCATGCCGAAATGCACAGGGTCGACGCCGAACTTCATAACGACGGGGAGCAGAATCGGCGTCGTGATCAGGATCGACGGCGCCATATCGACGAGGCATCCGAGCACCAGCAAGAGAGCGTTGATCAGCAGCAGGATCACATATTTGTTGCTCGACAATGTCAGGAAGAAGGCGGTGATCTTCGCCGGCATCTGCATCAGCGCCATCATGTACCCGACGGCGGCGGCACAGGCGATCAGCATCATGACCATCGCGACGGTGCGCAGCGTCCGATAGACCAAGAGCGGCAAATCGCGCCAGCGATAGTCGCGATAGACAAACATCGTGACGAAGAAGGCATAGACGCAGGCGACCGCCCCCGCCTCGATGGCGGTGAAGACGCCGCCAAGGATGCCGCCGAGAATGATCACCAGCGTGATGAGCCCCCACGCGGCGTCAATTGTGATCTTCAGCGCGTCCCGCAGCGGCACCGCTTCGCCAGTCGGGTGTCCGTTCCGGTACGCCAAGACGACGCAGAGAAGCATCAGCGATATGCCGAGCAGTAGCCCCGGCATGACCCCGGCCATGAAGAGGCTCGCAATCGAAATCGTGCCGCCGGTCGCCAGCGAATAGATGACCGCGTTATGGCTTGGCGGCACCAGGAGGCCCTGCACCGAGGCGGCGATCGTCACATTGGTCGAGAAGACGCGTGGGTAACCCGATTTCTCCATCTGCGGGATCATCACCGAGCCGATCGCCGACACGTCGGCCACCGATGACCCCGAGATGCCGCTCATGAACGTCGTCGCCATGATGTTGACGAGCGACAGCCCGCCCCGCAGCCGCAACAGCCCGACGAGGACATTGGCAAAGGCGACAAGCCGGCGCGCCATGCCGCCTTCCGCCATGATTGCGCCGGCCAGCACAAAGAACGGGATCGTCAGCATCGCGAATTTGCTGACCCCGCTCGAGATCTGCAGCATGACCGCTTCGGTCGGGATGCCGATCCACCACGCGCCGGCCAAGGCCGCCAAGGCGAGCGCATAGGCGATCGGTACGCCCAGCGCGATCGCGAGCAAGAGCCCGCCGATGACGATCAGCGCGTCCATTGCCCTAGTCCGGCGCCGCGCTGCGCCAGTCGGTCAGCTGCGGCGGCGGCCCGATCAGCTGGCGCTCGATGATGAACAGCAACGTCACCGCGCCGCCGATCGGGATCGGCAGATAGGTCGCGCCAACCGACAGAAACGGGAATTCGGCGATGACCTGCTGCCATGTCGCGGCAACGAGCCGCGCGCCCCACACGACCATGAAGATGCTGACCAACGCCATCAGCCCCTCGGCGATCAGATCGACAGCGCGCCGCAACAAGGGCGGCAGCAGGTCGCGCGCCACGGTCACCCGCATATGGACGCCGGCGCGGTAGCACACCGCCGCGCCAAAGAAGGTCAGCACGATGCTGAGAAGGATCGCCATCGGCTCCGGCCAAGACGCGGCGCTCTCCAGGACATAGCGCGTGTAGACGCCCCACGGCACGACGAGCGAGATCAACACGAGCGCCGAGCCGGCGATAATCGCGCAGGCCCGATACAGCACATCCATCGCCCGCCGCAGCGGCGATGCCGGCGCGCGCTCTTGCGGCTCGGGTTCGCGTAAGTCATTCGCCGCGATCTTGGAGGACATCAGGCGGAATTCCCTATCCGTCGTCCCGGCAAAAGCCGGGACCCGCTGGGCAGTCGCACGAGCGGCGGAAAAATGGGTCCCGGCTTTCGCCGGGACGACAATTTGAGGGCATTTCCAAGCAACAAGAAACGCCGATCGAGTCAGCTCACAGCTTGGATCTGCTTGATCAGATCGGTGAACTTGCTGCCGTATTTGTCCCAGACCGGCTTCACCGCGTCCTGGAACGGCTTCTTGTCGGCGATGTGATTGATCTCGATATTGCCGCTCTTCATCCGGTCGAAGGCATCGGCCTCTTTCTTGTCCCACAGGTCGCGCGCATCAGCCTGCGTCTCACGTGACAGTTTTTTGAGCAGAGCCTGGTCGTCCGGCGGCAGCTGCTCCCAGCCGGATTTGGAATAGACCAGCATCTCCGGCACGATCAGGTGCTGGCTGTCGCTGTAGAACTTGGCGACCTGGTAATGGTTGTCGAAGACAAAGCTCGGCGGATTGTTCTCGGCGCCATCGATGACGCCGGTCTGCAGCGCGCTGAATACCTGGTCGTAACCCATCGCGACGCCGTTCGCGCCAAGCGCGTTCGCCATGTCGACGAAGATCGGATTGCCGATGACGCGGATCTTGAGCCCCTTCAAATCGGCGATGCTCTTGATCGGCCGCTTCGTGTCGTAAAAGCTGCGCGCGCCGGCATCCATCCAGCACAGCCCCACGAGCTTTGCGTTGGGGTTGGCGGTCACCTTGTCGAGCAACTGCTGCCCGATGGCGCCGTCGACGACCTTCCGCATGTGAGCCACGTCGCGAAACACGAACGGCAGATTCAGCACATTGAGATCGTCGACAACGGGGCCGAGCGTCCCGACGCTGACGCGCGCGAACTGGATCGCGCCGACCTGCGCCTGCTCGATGACCTCCTTCTCGCCGCCCAATTGCATCGAGGCGTACATCTGGATCGAAAGGCGCCCGTTGGTCGCCTGGTCGAGCTTCTTGCTCATGTTCTCGACCGCCTGCACGGTCGGATAGCCTTCGGGG
This sequence comes from Alphaproteobacteria bacterium, assembly GCA_005888425.1. Lineage (GTDB taxonomy): Bacteria > Pseudomonadota > Alphaproteobacteria > ATCC43930 > CGMCC-115725 > DATARH01. Next base: position 710 of record VAZF01000086.1, on the reverse strand, counting down.
TGCACATCCGAGGCCTTCAGCACTTTCTTGTCTTGCGCCGCGGCGCGATGTCCCCCGATAGCGCCGCTCACGAGGACAGCCCCAGCCGTACTGAGCAAATCGCGTCTTCTCATGTGGCATTCCTCCCCTTCTGGCGGCCGGCACGCGCGCGCGGCGGTTGACCGGCAGAACCTCGAATGGCAGATTTATATGATAACCAGATAAATTGTCGAGCCCAACCGTGCCAAAGCACAGCGACGCCGGTCTCGTTCTACAGCCGGTCGCGCCGCCGCGAAATTTGAGCCGCGAGATCGCCGAGCGGATCGCTGCGCACATCGCCGGCGCCAAGCTGGCGCCCGGTGCCAAATTGCCGACCGAGCAGGAAATGGTCGCCGCGATGGGCGTCAGTCGCACGGTCGTGCGCGAGGCGGTCGCCGCCTTGCGCGCCGACGGTCTCGTCGTGACGCGCCAGGGCGCCGGCGCGTTTGTCGCGCCCGATGCCGACCGGCGTCCGTTCCGCCTCGCGCTCGACGGGTTGCCCTCGATCGCCGAGGTGCTCGAGATCATGGAATTGAGGGCCAGCGTCGAGGTCGAGGCGGCGGTGCTTGCCGCGAGCCGCGGCTCGGCAAAGGCGCGGCGCCGGATCGCGCAGGCATTGGCGAGGATCGATAAGGCGCTGCGGCGCGGCGAAGCGGCTATCGAGGAAGATTTCGCGTTTCACCGCGCGATCG
>VAZF01000085.1 GCA_005888425.1 Alphaproteobacteria bacterium | reverse complement strand
GGTCGATGGCCGAGCTGGCCACCTGTCCCAATGTCGTCGTCAAGCTCGGCGGCATGGTCAACCGCGGCGCTGGCTACGATTTTCACAGCGCGCCAGTGCCGCCCTCCTCCGAGACGATCGCTGAGGTTTGGCGGCCCTATATCGAGACCTGCATCGAGTTGTTCGGACCGACCCGCTGCATGTTCGAGAGCAATTTCCCGGTGGACAAAATGGCGATCGGCTACAAGGCGCTGTGGAACGCCTTCAAGCGCCTCGCTTCCGGCGCCTCGCGCGACGAAAAGCTCGCGCTGTTCTCCGGCACCGCGGCCCGCACCTACCGCCTTGACATCACATAGCGGGGAGTGCCCCGGCACTTCGGTTTTTTCCGGTTGCAGACCGGCCTAGCGCTCCCGACATGATGTGCCCGCCCTCGCAACGGGCATAGCGCACGTCCTGTCGTTGCACGAGGCTCCCTGTCAATGACCGAGCATTTGTCGAGCGAAGCCCAAGGGCTGTTCGCGGTTTTGCGGCAATCCGCCGACCCTGAAGCGGTCGCCGAGATCGAGCGCTTTGTCGCCGAGGCGTCCGATCGCGAGCTGTGCCGGGTCAATGTCATCGATTTTGCCGCCAGGCGCCGGCTCGATGAGGAGCGGGTGATCGCTGCCTTCCTGCATGCAGCGCGGCTCGGCATTTTCGAGCTGTCCTGGAACGTGCTCTGCCCGGGTTGCGGGGGCGTCCTCGACACCAGCACAACGCTGAAATCGGTCAAGCACGAGGATTATATCTGCGCTCTCTGCGCCGCCGGCTACGAGCCGAACCTCGACGAGATGGTCGAGGTGACGTTTACGCTCAGCCGCCGGGTCCGCCGGATCGCCGCGCATGAACCGAACGACTTGCCGTTCTTCGAGTATATGCGGCAGATCTTTTGGGCCTCGGGCATGAATATCCCCGAAGACCTGGAACAGATCGGCCAGGAAATCACCCTCGATACGCTCGAACTGCCGGCCGGCGAAAAGGCGCAGCTCTCGCTGCAGCTGCCGCAGGAATTCCTGATCGTCTTCGAGCCGGTGACCCACGCCGCGCAATTTATCGATGTCAAGGGCGAGCCGACCCGCGAGCGGCAGAACTTGTCGATGGTCTTCAACGATGTGCGGGCGCCGACCGGTACGGTGGTCATGCGGCCGGGACCGCTTCGCCTGTCATTGGAAAACCGGACCGAGAAGCGCGCCCTGCCGGCTGTCTGGATCGCCGGGCATGCATTGCACGAGCTCCTCGCGCAGCGCCGCCCGTTCCTGACCGCGAAGCGCCTCCTGACCAACCAGACGTTCCGCGACATCTATCGCAGCGACACGATCGACCCCAATCAGCACCTGAAGATCACCAGCCTGACCTTCCTCTTCACCGACCTCAAAGGCTCGACGGAGCTTTACCAGCGGGTCGGGGATCTCGCCGCCTTCGATCTCGTGCAGGCGCATTTCCGCGTGCTCCATGAGATTGTTGCGGGCGAGGCGGGCGCCGTCGTCAAGACGATCGGCGACGCGGTGATGGCGACGTTTCCGACTCCCGACCGGGCAATGGCCGCCGCCTTGCGCATCCGCGACGCGATGCTCGCCCTCAATGCCCAGCGCGGCGGCGAGGATCTGCTGTTGAAGATCGGCCTCCATGAGGGGCCGTGCCTCGCGGTCGTCCTGAACGATCGCCAGGATTATTTCGGCCAGACCGTCAACATCGCCTCGCGCGTCCAGGGTCTTGCTGCCTCGCGCGCGATCTATGCGACCGGCCCTGTCGTCTCCCACCCGCAAACCGCGAACCTACTTGCGGCGAATGGGGTACAGCCGCTGGTGCAGCATCGCGAATTGCGCGGCATCCCCGAGACCGTTCCGGTCTACGAGATCCCCTGACCCGAAATTCTCGGCCGTACATCGGATGAGACCGCCGGCCGAGCGGGGCGGGCCGCCGCGGATCGTCTATTTTTACCTCGCGGTCATTGTCGTCACTTGGGCCGCCAATTGGCCGATGATGAAGCTGGCGCTCGGCGACGCGCCGCCGCTGGTCTTCGTGCTGCTGCGCCTGATCGGCACCATCGTTCTGCTCGCCCCGGCCTTGCACGCGATGCGGGTGCCCTTGCTGCCTATCCCGGGGGAGCGGCTCGGTCTTTTCTGGATCGGCCAGCTGCAGGTTGCCGCCTTTCTGGTGTTCGCGATCATCGGCCTCTCGATCGAGGCTGCGGGCCGCGCGATCGTTCTGGCCTACACCTTTTCGCTATGGGCCATCCCGATCGGGCTGTTGCTCGGGGTCGAGCGGCTCGGCCGCTTCCACCTGATCGGCGCCGCGATCGGTTTTGCCGGGCTCGTGCTGTTTATGAACCCGGCGCTGGTCGATTGGACGAGCGCGCGGACGCTTTTGGGCAATGCCTTTCTGCTGCTCTCGGCGATGACCTGGGCGCTCGGCAGTTGTCTTTATCGGCGCCGCATCTGGCGCACCCCATTCTGGACCCAGACCTTCTGGCAACTCGCGGTCAGCGCGCCCGTCGTCGTCGCCTTCGCCGCGCCGCAGATCGGCGGCGAACCGATCCATTGGTCGCCGGCTCTCATTGCGATCCTCTCCTACAATTGGGTCGTCACGACCGCACTCGGCTATTTTCTGTGGGCGGTTGTGTTGACTGCGATGCCGGCGGCGGCGGCCGGGCAGGTCTTGGCGCTGACCCCGGTCGGCGGCTTTCTGATCTCGACCGCGATCTTCGGGGGCGCCGTTACCGCCGATGTTATCGTCGCAATCGCGCTGATCGTCGCCGGCATCATCCTGACGCTGCGCCGCTGATCCCCCCGTGCTAGCCTCCCCGCAGAAAGGCGAGGGAGGAGCGCGATGGCCAAAGGCATCCTGATAGCGGCGATGGATTTCTCAGATGTCGCCGAGGACGAGTTTCACGATTGGTACGACACCGAGCATGTCCCGGAGCGGCTGCGGGTCCCCGGCTTTTTGAATGCCGAGCGCTGGATCGGCACCCAGGACCCGAAAGTCTCGCTCGCTCTTTACGACCTCGACACTGTCGGCGTTCTGCACAGCCCGGCCTATCTCGCGGTCGGCGGCGCCAACGGCACGCCCTGGACGAAGCGGGTCACCGGCCGCACCCGTATGATCATCCGTCTCGAGGGGGAGCAGGTCCGGCCGGGCGATGCGCTGGCGCCGCCGGGCGCCAATGCGCTCCTGCTGATCGCGATGAATGTCGCGCCGGAGCAGGAGGGCGAGTTCAACGAGTGGTACAACACGGAGCACCTGCCGCAGCTCGGCGCGGTGCCCGGCGTCTTGGCGGCCCGGCGTTACCGCGGCGCCGGCGCGACGCAGCGCTATGCGGCGATCTATCATTTCGCCCATCCCGATGTGCCGAATTCACAAGCTTGGAAGAGCGCGGCCAACACGCCCTGGACCGAGCGCATGCGGCCGCATTTCCGCGATTTGATACGCATCGACGCCCGCCGCTATGGGCGGGCGACCTGATCGTCTCGCCATCGCCGGGATTGCACGGTCACCGGGCGACGCGGGCGGCGCGTCAGCGCGAGGGCCGCGACACCGGTCAGCAGGCAGATCGCCGCTATGAGGATCTGTTCCATGGCGTCCTCCCAAGAAGCGCGTTCGCGCGCCATCAACCCGGTCTCATTTCTCGCTCCGGCGGATGGGATCGGGTGTGACGTAGTTCACACTTGGAGGAAAAATTCGTCACCGGGTCCGGCGGCGCTCGTCCCCTCGCGGTGATGGTGATCCCTGGTATTCAGCGCCTCATGAGGCGCAGCGGAGGAGGCTCGGATGAACCGGCTCGACGGCAAGGTGGCGCTGATTTCCGGCGCGGCACGAGGCATCGGCGCCGAGACCGCGCGGCTTATGGTCGACGCCGGCGCCAAGGTCGCGATCGGCGATGTGCTCGACGAGCGCGGCCGCGACACGGCGCGCGGGCTCGGCGAGGCGGCGCTCTATGTCCACCTCGATGTCACGAGCGAGGCGGATTGGCAGGCCGCGATCGACGCCGTGCTCGGCCGCTGGGGGCGGCTCGACATCCTCGTTAACAATGCCGGTCTGTTTCTCGGCAAGGACATCGAAGCGGCGACGATTGAGGAATGGCACCGCCTGTGCGCCGTCAATCTGACCGGCGTTTTTCTCGGCACAAAGTTGGCGCTGCCTGCTTTGCGTGAGGCCGCGACGACAAGCCCGGAGGGCAGTGTCATCGTCAACCTCGCTTCGACCGCCGGCATCGTCGGCTCGAAGCAGGACCCGCTCTATTCGATGACAAAGGGCGGCGTCACGCTGTTCACGAAATCTGCCGCGCTCGAATTTGCCCGCAAGCGCTACCGCATCCGCGTCAACTCGATCCATCCCGGCACAATCGACACCGATATGGGCGACCAGGTGCTCGTCACTCGGGCGCGCAATCTCGGCACCAACGATGTCGAGATGGCTCGGCGGCAGGTCATCGAGCGCCTGCCGATCGGGCGCATGGGAGCGCCCACCGATATCGCCAAAGGCATCGTCTTTCTCGCCTCGGACGATGCCGCCTTTATGACCGGCGCGGGCCTTGTCATCGACGGCGGCATCACGGCGCAGTGAGCAGAGCGGCCGGCCTCGCCCTTTGAATGTGCTGTCGCCAGCCGCACCGCCCCGTCGATTGCATCCGCGGCGGGTTTCGTCAGGCGTGCAAGCCGCCAGCCAACCAGAGCACGAGCAGGACGATCAACACCAAGCCCAAAACGCCGCCCAGCCCCGACCCGCCATAACGGTGATACCCGTGATAACCGCCGAAACCGCCCAGCAACAGGACAAGCAGGACAATAATCAGGATGGTGGTCATTACCGGTCCTTTCCTCCGCATGCGGCAGTGACGTACTTCATAGAAGCACCAACACTCCGGGATAGAAGCATCAACACTCCGAGACAGCGTTAGGTTGCGGAGCCCAGTCCCGCTGCGCCCCTCCCTCCTTTCGAGGCGGTATCTCTGACGCTGGGCCGCGCAACCCGAACGCTCCCCGCGCCGTTCAACCAAGAGGCGCGACGGCATCGGATGAGGGAAGGTGATGGCGCTCAAATTCGTGGTCGGGCTGTTCGAATCGAAGGGCATCGCCGAGGACGCGGTAAACCGGCTAAAATACGAGGGCGTCCCGGCGACAAACGTTTTCGTGCTGCTGATGCATGAAACCACGGCGGGAGTGCCGGCGGCGATCACGCCGGAGCTGGCGGCGCTTGAGGTCGACCCTTTCGTTGTCGGCAATGTCCGGGAGACGTACGCGCCCTTCATCCATAACGGCGAAACAGCCGTGTTCGTGCGCGCGCACACGGAAGACGAAGTCGACGTTGCGGTCGCGACGATCCGGCTTTACGCGCCGATCAAGATCAAAGTCGTCGCGACCGGCGAGGGCGCGCCGCTCTCCCACGACATTCTGTAGCTCCCTGACCGCCGGCGCGCCATCATGCGGGGATGGCGCCGGCAGCACCGCAGACGAGCGAGGATAGCGAGGTCCTCGCCGGGCTCATCGAACGGGTCGTGTTTCACAGCCCGGAGACGGGCTTCTGCGTCCTGAAAGTCGAGGCGCGCGGCCGGCGCGAGCCGGTCACGATCGTCGGCCACGCGCCCTCGATCTCCGCAGGCGAATTCGTCCAGGCGAGCGGCAGCTGGGCCAATGACCGTACCCACGGTCTGCAATTCCGGGCCTCCTTCCTGAAGGCCACGGCGCCGACAAGCCCGGCAGCGATCGAGAATTCGAGGTCATCGAGAACAACCCGGGCAGGCTGCGGCGCGTGCCCGGCATCGGCGCCAAGCGCGCCAAGCAGATCGCGGCGGACTGGGCGGCGCAGCGCACGATCCGCGAGATCATGCTGTTCCTGCATGATCACGGCGTCGGCACCGCGCGCGCGGTGCGCATCCACAAGCTCTACGGTGCCGATGCGGTCAGGCTGATATCGCAGGATCCGTACCGGCTCGCGCGCGATATCCGCGGCATCGGTTTCAAGAGCGCCGACCAGATCGCGATTTTGCTCGGCGTCGAGAAGACCGCGATGATGCGGGTGCGCGCCGGCATCTCGCATGCACTCGCCGAGGCGATGGATGCTGGGCATTGCGGCCTGCCGGTCGACGAACTCGTCCCGCTCGCGGAAGCGCTGCTGGAGGTGCCGGCGAGCCTCGTCGAGAGCGCGCTCGCCGAGGAGATCGCCGCCGGCCATGTCGTCGCCGACGAAGTCGACGGCAGGCGCTGCCTCTTCCTTGCGGCATTGTACGAGGCCGAGCGCGACATCGCGGCGCGCCTAGCCGCGCTCGCCGCCGCCATGCCGCCCTGGCCGCCGATCGATACCGAGAAGGCGATCCCCTGGGTCGAGCAGCGTACCCGGCTCACACTCGCGGACAGCCAGAAAGAAGCGATCCGAGTCGCGCTCGGCGCGAGGGTGCTTGTCGTGACCGGCGGTCCCGGTGTCGGGAAGACGACCCTTGTCAATTCGCTGCTGCGTATCCTGCGCGCGAAATCGGTCGAGGTCGCGCTGTGCGCGCCGACCGGCCGCGCCGCCAAGCGCCTCGCCGACAGCACCGGGCTCGAGGCGATGACCATCCACCGCCTGCTGGAGGCCGATCCGTCCGCCGGCGGTTTCAAGCGCGACGAGTCGTTCCCGCTCGACTGCGACCTCCTCGTCATCGACGAAGCCTCCATGGTCGATGTCCCGCTGATGCGCGCCGTATTGCGCGCCTTGCCGGAAAAATCGGCGCTATTGCTGGTGGGCGACGTCGATCAGCTGCCGTCCGTCGGCCCTGGGCAGATCCTGGCGGACATCATCGGATCGGGCGCCGTGCCGGTCGTATGCCTCACCGAAATTTTCCGGCAATCGGCGGGTAGCCGTATCATCGCCAATGCGCATCGCATCAATCGCGGCGAGATGCCCGAGCTCGACCCGGTCGAGGGCGGCGACTTCTATTTCGTCGAGGCGGCCGACGCCAAAGACGGCGTGCGCAAGATCCTGGCGCTCGTGCAAGAGCGCATCCCGAAGCGCTTCGGCCTCGACCCCATTCGCGACATCCAGGTGCTGTGCCCGATGAACCGCGGCGGGCTCGGCGCGCGTTCCTTGAACCTCGAATTGCAGCAGGCGCTGAACCCGCCGGGCGAGTTGCGCATCGAGCGCTTCGGCCAGATCTTCGGCCCCGGCGACAAGGTCATGCAGATCGAGAACGATTACGACCGCGACGTCTACAACGGCGATCTCGGTATTATAACCGGGGTCGATGCCGAGAGCGGCCAGCTCGCCGCCGATTTCGATGGACGCACCGTCGCCTATGGCAGCGGCGAGCTCGATGAGCTCGCGCTCGCCTATGCGACGACAATCCACAAGAGCCAGGGGTCGGAATACAACGCGGTGGTGATCCCGCTGATGACGCAGCACTATCCGATGCTGCAGCGCAATCTCGTCTATACCGGCGTGACACGCGGCAAGCGCCTCGTGGTCATCGTCGGGCAGAAGCGCGCGCTCGCGATGGCGGTGCGCGGCGGCCAGCAGAAGCACCGCTGGTCGAAACTGCGCGCCCGGCTCGCCGATGCAAGCCAAAACGGAACGGCTGGCCCGAGCAGGCCAGCCGTTC
>VAZF01000084.1 GCA_005888425.1 Alphaproteobacteria bacterium | reverse complement strand
AAGGTTGGCGCGGAAGCCCGGGAGATCGCTGTCCGCGGGCCATTGGTTCGGGCCGACAAAGCGGCGGCCGGACAACAACAGCGGATCGTCAGGCGGGCGCTCGCGCTTGACGAAGAAGGCTTCGTTGAGATCGCCGCTATAAACCGATGGATCATTGTTGTTGAGGTCGGAGGTGCGCACGGCATAGCGGCCCATGACCATGTAGCCGTTATTGTGCTCGTTGAGCTTCAAGGCGAGCTTCTTCGCGATCGGCAGGGCATGAAGCCGCCGGGCCTCGGCGAAGGTGCGCTCGATCAGCGGCTGCGGCACGCCGTGCCCGGTCAACACGAAAAAGCCGATCGTCGTCAGTGCGTCATGCACCTGGCGCGCGGTGGCGGCCAGCGCTCCCGGCCGGCCGGCGACATAGTCCGCGATATCGATGACCGGGATCGTCTCGCTCATGCCCGCCTCCAACGCAAAGGCAATGGCATTATGGCGCAGATTGCGGCGCGGCTATTGCGAAATCTTGGCTTCCTCTTCAAGGCGTGCGGCGAACCTCTCGAAGCCGTCGGCGAGCGCCAGCAGCTGCTCGCGGCGGCGCGGCTCGAACCGCATTTTCTCGGCGATGCCCCGGAGCCTCACGGCGACCTCGCGAAAATGTGCCACCCTATCCTCCGGAAAGTCCTCGGTCACCGCCACCGCCTTCCGCCCTCTGCTACGCTATAAACAGCAGCGAGATGCCGTCGTCCGCGCGCGCAACCGAGACTTGCGCCGGGCTCATCCCGACGCCAGGAATCCATCAGCAGCGGTTCATTAGCAGCCAGGGCGTCGTGCGGTGTGACATTGTTGTGTTAATCGCCCGGCGAGAGCGGCCAGGCCGCAGGAAAAATTAGATCCCGGCAGGAGGCCTGGACCGATGCCCGCAAAGGCAGCAGCGGCTGACGAATGAGTCCCGGTCTTCGCCGGGAACGCAAAACCCAGGCTGCAGCCAGAACGGTATAACGGTTCTGGCGCCTATTGCTTGATCGGCGCGGGCGGGTGCGGAACGGTGCCGGCGTAATTGACCGCCAGCCCGAGCGCCTTGATGACGTCGTCGGCGCCGGCGGCGTTCTTCAAATCCGCGCCGGAAAATTTCTTGTCCGGCTTCAGCGTGACGGTCAGCGGCCCCTTTGGCTTTTTGTAATCGTCGAGGAAGGAGGCCAGCGCGTCGAAGGCCGTCTGCGTCGCCTCGCCCTGCCCGGCGCGGACGCCTTCCAGCATCAGCTTCGCCAACGCGATCGTCGCGGCCGCGTCGCTGCCCTGCATCTTCGCGACCGCCGGCACGAGCTTGCCGAGGATCGAGCGGTCCTCGAAGGTCAGCTTGGCGGTGCGCAACACCGCGTCGTCCATCGCGCCGTCCTTCTTGTGGGAGTCCGCGTCGACGCCGTCGACGACCAGCGACAGTTCGAGGCGGCCGAGCCCCTCAAGATCAAGCTCGACCCGATTGACGCTCATCGTCCTCGCTTTCGCGTCGAGCCGGTAATCGATGAGGAAGTCACCGTTGACATGGTCGAGCCCGGCCATTTCCTTCAGATCGACGCTTTCGCTCGGCTTCGCATCGATCGCGATGCCTTCGACCTTCGCCTTCATAAAGGTTGGCGCCTGGTCTTTCTCGAAGCCGGCGAAATCGAATTCCTCGACCGTGATCTTCTTGACCGGGACGGGGCGTTTCTTATCGGCGCCATCGGAGTTGTCGGTGAGGGTCACCCCCTCAAGCACGAAACCGTTATCGCCGAGCGTCTTGGCGCTCTTGTAGGTCAGGGCGCCGGGCGGGATCTGCGGCTTCAGCAGCTTCTCGAATTGCGACAGGCCGTCCGCCATCGCCGGCGCTGTGACCCCGAACGCGAGCGCCGCGCCAATCGTCAGGCCGCGCAACCCTAACCAACCCGTCATTACCCCGCCCTTCCGCAATGTTCGTAACAATAACGGCGAGGCCCCGCCTCGCCGCGGCGCCTTTCTAGCAAGTCCGGCGCGACAGCGCCACCGTCGTGCGGCCGGGGCGCTCGTAAGGCAAGCCGTCCTCGTGATAGCCGGTCGAATCGAAAACGCCCATGCCGACCGCGAAGAGCCGGTCGGGCGAGACGAGCGCGCGGATGTCGTCCATGCGGTAGCGGAAGCCGGAGGTGACCGGCCAGACGTTGCGCCATTGCGCGCGCTCGACCGCCTCGCGACCGGTGATGAAATTCTCAAAGGTGCCGAAGGCGATCATGTCCTCAGTGAAGAGCGGGTGCGCACCGGCGAAATAGACCGCCTGCACGTGCTCCGAGAGACGCCGAAACCAGGCCTTAACGTGCTCGAGATCATCCGAATCGACTGGCGCGATCATTCGATTACCTCGAATTTGCTCGACTTCTGCCGGGATGTTAGCACTGAGCCGTCGTCGCGGCGAAGGCCGGGATCTACTCTGCAGCCCTCTCGGACGCGGTTAGGTGGATCCCGGCCTTCCCCATGGATCAAGTCCGTGGGCTAACGGCCCACGGGATGACGGAGTAAGACGAAGGCGGGAATGATGTTGGAGACCGATATGTCGGGACCGCTGGCGGGGATCCGCGTCATCGATCTGACGGTCGCGGTGTTGGGGCCGGTGGCGACCCAGATCCTCGGCGATCTCGGCGCGGAAATCATCAAGATCGAGCCGCCCGAAGGCGAGATGATGCGCGGCATCGGTCCGGCGCGGAACCCGGGGATGGCGGCCTATTACCTCAACGTCAACCGCAACAAGAAGAGTGTCGTCCTCGACCTGAAACAACCGCGGGCGCGCGACGCGTTGCTGCGCCTCGCGGCCACCGCCGATGTCTTTGTCCATAATATGCGGCCGGGCGCGGCCGAACGGCTCGGCATCGACTATGCGGCGATCGCGGCGGTAAATCGGCGCATCGTCTATGCCTGGGCGAGCGGCTATCGCAAAGACGGGCCGGAGCGCGACCGAGCCGCGTTTGACGACGTCATCCAGGGCGAGAGCGGTTTAGCGGCGATCAATGGGGGGACAGATGATCCGCCACGCTATGTGCCGATGGTGGTCGGCGACAAATTGTGCGGCTATGTGCTGGCCTCCTCCATCGGGATGGCGCTGTTCCACCGCGAGCGCAGCGGAAATGGCCAGGAAATCCATGTTCCGATGCTGGAAACGATGGTCGCATTCAATATGGTCGACCATCTCTGGCATGGCGTCTTCGGCGAGCCGGAAAAAGGACTCGGCTACCCGCGCATGCTGACCCCGTGGCGGCGCCCTTACGCCACGGCCGACGGCTATATCTGCCTTCTGGCGACGACCGACCGGCAGTGGCGCAACCTGTTCGCGGCGATCGATTGCGCGGCGATGATCCAAGACCCGCGCTTTTGCTCGATCCCGACGCGCACCGCCAATATCGACGCGCTCTACACGATTTTGGGCGAACGCATGCGGAAGCGGAGCACCGCCGAATGGCGCGAGCGGCTTGATGCGGCCGATGTGCCGAACGGCGTCGTCAACGACATGATGGCCGTCGCGACGCACCCCGATCTCCACGCCAGCGGCTTCTTCGAGCCCTACCAGCACCCGAGCGAGGGACGCTGCGTCGCGATGCCCTATCCGGTCGTATTTTCGGACTCACCGAGCGGCCAAAGGCTGCCGCCGCCCCGACTTGGCGAGCACAATGGCGAAATCCTAGGCGCGCTCGGCTATAGCGCGACGGAGATCGCCGATATCGCTGGGTGATCGCGCGAGCCAGTGCGCTGTGAGCAAATGAGTCCAGGGGGAACGAACCCAGTTGACCCCCTGTTAGACGCACGGACGCCCCCCTCAGCGAGGGGAGCCTCCAGCGCGAACTCATGGCCGGGCGGCTTGTCTGCTCGGCCTTTTTTTGGGCTGCCGCACTAGTTTGGCGGCCGATGCCAACTCAACCAACATTCGAAGTGCGTAAAAATTGCACAGATTTATGCTGCGCTTTCTTGTCGCACATCAAAGGGCGATCAGCCCGACGCTACTCGCGCTCTGGTTTAATGGCCGGCGGTCGATCCGGGATTGACCCACGGCGGAACGCTCCCGCATCCTGCGCCTCTCGCGCAAAGTCGTGCGCGAAGGCTATGCGCCATGGGGAGGATCGGCCCGCGATGAGCATCAAAGGCAAGGCCTATATCGTCGGCATCTACGAGCACCCGACGCGGCTTGCGACGGACAAGACCATCCCGCAACTCCACGCCGAGTCGGCCAGGGGTGCGCTCGAGGACGCCGGCCTCACGAAGAACGACATCGACGGCTATTTCTGCGCCGCCGGCGACACGCCGGGCCTCGGGGCACTGTCGATGATCGACTATCTCGGCCTCAAGCTGAAGCACATCGATTCAACCGATGTCGGCGGCTCCTCCTACCTGCTGCAGGTCGGTCATGTCGCCGAGGCGATCGCCGCCGGCAAATGCTCGATCGCGCTGATCACGCTCGCCGGTCGGCCGCGCGCCGAGGGCATGGCGACCGGCACGGCGCCGCGGGCTCCCGAACGGCCGATGCCGGAATCGGGGTTCGAGCTGCCCTACGCGCCCGCGACCGCGAACATGTACGCGATGGCGGCGATGCGCCACATGCACGAATACGGCACGACGAGCGAGCAGCTCGCCTGGATCAAGGTCGCCGCCTCGCACCACGCGCAGCACAACCCGCATGCGATGCTGCGCGACGTCGTGACGGTCGAGGACGTCGTCAATTCGCCGATGATCGCCGACCCGCTGCACCGGCTCGATTGCTGCGTCATCAGTGATGGCGGGGGCGCGATCATCATGACGACGCCGGAGATCGCGAAGAGCCTCAAGCGCCCGCTCGTCAAACTGATCGGCGCCGGCGAGGCGCCAAAGCACCAGATGGGCGGCAAGGTCGACCTGACCTATTCCGGCGGCCGGTGGTCGGGTCCGCTCGCCTTCGCCGAAGCCGGTGTCAAGCCGAGCGACATCAAATACGCCTCGATCTATGACAGCTTCACGATCACGGTCTTGATGCAGCTCGAGGATCTCGGCTTTTGCGAGAAGGGCCAGGGCGGCCGCTTTGTCAGCGACGGCAATCTGATCTCGGGGGTGGGCAAACTGCCGTTCAACACCGATGGCGGTGGGCTCTGCAACAATCACCCATCGAACCGCGGCGGGCTGACCAAGGTGCTCGAAGCGGTGCGACAATTGCGCGGCGAGGCGCACCCGGCGGTGCAGGTCAAGAATTGCGACGTCGCGCTGGCGCACGGCACCGGCGGCTCGCTCGGCACACGGCATGCCGGGGCGACCGTCATCATGGAACGGGAGTGAGCGCCATGGCCCAGACACAGCAGCAAACTCAACCACAGCAGCGCAAGATCGCCCCGCCGCCGGTCAACCCCGAAACCGAGCATTTCTGGGAAGCGGCCGGGCAAGGCAAGCTCCTCTATAAGAAATGCGCCGCTTGCGGCGAGCCGCATTTCTATCCGCGCCCGCACTGCCCGTTCTGCTTTAGCGACAAGGTCGAATGGCAGGAAGCCTCGGGCCGCGGCACGATCTATACATACAGCGTCATGCGGCGCGCGCCGGTGCCCTACGCGATCGCCTATGTGACGCTCGCCGAGGGCCCGACGATGATGACCAACATCGTCGATTGCGACCTCGACGCGCTCCGCATCGGCCAGCCGGTCCAGCTTGTCTTTAAGCCGAGCGATGGCGGGCCACCCGTGCCGATGTTCACGCCGGCGTGAGATGCGGCGTACGTAACCTGATGGCTCTTGGGTCTAAGGGAGACACCATGTCCAATGCCGTGCGCCTGCACCGTGTTCTGGCAACCACACCGGAGAAGGTTTATCGCGCATTCCTCGAAGCGGACGCGCTCGCGAAGTGGCTGCCGCCCGGCGGCTTTGCCTGCACCGTGCATCACCTGGAACCGAAAGTCGGCGGCACGTTCAAAATGTCGTTCCGGAACTTCACAACAGGGAACAGCCACTCGTTTCACGGTGAATACGTTGAGCTCGTTCCGAACGAACTGGTACGCTATACGGACAAGTTCGACGATCCCAACCTGGCCGGCGATATCCAGGTGACGGTGTCATTGAAGAAAGTATCGGTCGGCACCGAACTCAACATCGTGCAGGAAGGCCTGCCCGAAATCATACCGCTGGAAGCCTGTTATCTCGGCTGGCAAGAGTCGCTGCAAAACTTGGCAAGGCTCGTCGAACCCGAGATCAACCAATAATGCCCGATAGCATGGGCTTCGCTTACGCTCAGCGCCTCCTACGAAGCCGAAGGCCATAATCTTGGGAGAGACACGATGGTTAGCCGGAGGACGTTTCTGTCGCTTGCCGCCGCGAGCGTGGCGGCGCCCCGCTTGGTCTCTGCCCAACAACCGGCGGCGCAGAAGATCGCGATCTACGCGAATGTAGGGCCCGACCTCATCCATTACGACGTGGATGTGGCCGGCGCGGAGCTAATCAAGCGCGAGACAATGACGGTGACGGGCGGCATCCAATATGCTTGGCCTCACGCATCGAGGCGCTACCTCTATGTCGCGAGCAGCAACAGCGCGCCGAATTACGTCAGAGAGCCAAAGACCGATCATTTCGTCACGGCATTTGCGATCGACCCGAAGTCCGGCGCGCTGACCAAGCATGGCGAGCCAATCCGGTTGCCGCAGCGCCCGATCCACCTCAGCACCGACATTCCGTCTGACAATATCCTCGTCGCGTTCCCGAACCCGAGCGCCGTGCGAGTGTACCGCATTAACAAGGACGCAACACTCGGCGAAGAGGTGAAGCAGCCGGGTTCGATCGACGCCGGCATTTACGCCCATCAGGTCCGCACGACGCCCGATAACAAGCTCGCGATCCTTGTGACCCGCGGCAATGAAGGCACCCCGAGCAAACCTGAAGACCCGGGCGCATTAAAGGTCTTCGACTACAAGGATGGGCTGCTGACCAACGAAGTCTCGATTGCGCCGAATGGCGGCAATGAATTCGGGCCGCGCCACCTCGACTTCCATCCAACGAAGCCCTGGGTGTACGTGTCCATCGAGACGCAGAACAAGATGTACACCTACCGGATGGAGAACGGCCGCATCAATCCGGAGATCGCCTTCCGCGCAGAGACGTTGGCGGAGCCCGGCAACATTCGGGCGCGCCCGGCGGCAGGCACGGTGCATGTGCATCCAAACGGCCGGTTCCTGTATGGGGCTAATCGCGCCGAGCAGACCGACGAGTTTCAGGGCAAGAAGGTCTTCAAGGGTGGAGAGAACAGCATTGTCGTCTTCGCGATCGATCAATCCACCGGGGAGCCGAAGCCGATCCAGCACGCCGATACCCACAAGCTTCATCCCCGGACGTTCCACATCGACCCGAGCGGCCGCTTGCTCGTGGCGCAGCACAATCTGCCGGTGGATGTGCGCGAGGGAGACACCGTGAAGACGGTGCCGGCCGGTCTTTCGGTGTTCCGCATCGGCGACGACGGCAAGCTTACCTTCGTGCGCGCCTACGACGTCGATGTCGGGGACAAGACAATGTTCTGGATGGGGATGGTGCCGCTGCCGACGTAAGCGGGACGCGGCGGGGCTCCAAATAGCAGGATGGAGTGAGCGCAGCAAAGCCCCTCAATAATTGCACGGGTATCGAGTGATGGGCTCCGCTAGGCTCAGCCCATGCTACGAAGGAGCCAGGTATGGACACGATTGAGACCAGGCTGGCGGCGCGGCCGCGGCATATCAGTCCCGAGGAATGGCAGGTTCGGGTCGATCTCGCCGCCTGCTACCGGCTCCTCGCGCATTTCGGCTGGGACGATCTCGTCCTGACGCACAATTCGGCGCGGGTGCCGGGAACGACCGATCAGATCCTGATCAACCCGATGGGGCTGATGTTCGACGAGATCACAGCCTCGAACCTCCTCAAGGTCGATCTCGACGGCAAATTGATCGAACCGTCGGAATACGAGCCGATCTATGCCGGCATCGTCATCCACGGCGCGATTTATTACGCGCGGCCCGATGTGCAATGCGTCATCCATACGCATACCGAAGCGGATATCGCGGTCGGCGCGCTCGAAGATGGGCTCTTGCCGCTCAGCCAATGGGCGATGCGCTTCTACAACCGCCTCGGCTACCATGTTTACGAAGGTGTCTCGCTCGACATGGACGAGCGCGAGCGGCTGCAGCGCAGCATCGGCAACCATCCAGTGCTCGTGTTGCGCAACCACGGCCTCCTCGCGACCGGGCGCAACGTCGCCGAGGCGTTCTCGTCGACCTATCATTTCGAGCGCTCGGCCGAGGCGCAATTGAAGATCCAGGCCGCGACGGCGTCCGGCCAGAAAATCGTCGTCCCTGACCCGGACACCTGTGAGCGGCAGGCGGCACAGTTCTCCGACGGCAATCTGGCGCGTCTCCCAGGGCAGCGCGAATGGCCGGCGCTGCTGCGTCTCTGCGACCGGCTCGACCCGAGCTACCGCACCTGATCGTGATAAGCCGGCGCGGTCGCCGCCGCGCCGGCTTGACTGGCTCTGCCGACTCTGTCCTTAGCGCCCGGTCTTAGCGGCCGGCGAGCGCACGCGCCAGTTGGCTGACCGCCTCCTGGTGCTTCTCGTTCTGGATCTCGGCGAAGTTGCGGGCGATCTCGAGCAGCATGCGTTGGTGCGGCGTGACCGGGCGCGGCGCTTCCTGTCCCAACCCCTCGTAGAAATAGGTAATCTGTGCGTTGAGGACGCGGGCGATCTCGTAGAGCCGGCCAGCCGAAACGCGATTGATCCCGCGCTCGTATTTATGTGCCTGCTGATAGGTAACGCCGATCATCTCGGCGAGCTGTTGTTGGGTCAGTCCCAGCATGATGCGGCGCTCGCGGATGCGCGCTCCGACATGGTCGTCGATCGCTGCCGTGGACCGGCCCCTTTTCGGCTTTGCCATGCTCGTCACCTATGGTTGTGTCGCCCGCGCACAGCTACTCGCGCGCGAGCCATCCCGCCATTTCCGTCAACGCGAATTACCTATGGAAATTCCCAACCCAGATGGCGCAGACGGAAGTTCTCAATGAATTGAACACCGCCAGTATCTGCTGATACCCAAAGTGGCGCGATAAAATTCCAGTAATCGGCAAAGGCAGGCCGGCCGGCCGCATGATTGAATTGCACGAAATCAACGGCTTGCGGCGCCAACAACGCGGACAAAGCTGCCGTTTCGAGCCGAACTCGACCGCGATCTGGAACAAAGCAGCGCTGCCGCGCATTTCTTTTGATTAGACCCCGACCCTCGACGTGAGGCGGCGTCGCGCACGAGCCGCCTATGCCTCCAGTCTCCGCTGCCAAGAGCAATGCGATGGCGAAGCGCCGCTGGGGCGAAGCGCTGCTCTGCGCCGGGCTGCTGATCGCGCTGCCGGGTGCGGTTTTGGCGCAGACCGCACCGGCGGCATCGCACGGACACTCCGAGGCCGTCTTTGTCGCGCAGATCATCCTGTTACTGCTGTGCGGCCGGCTCCTCGGCGAGGGGATGCAGCGCATCGGCCAACCGGCGATCATGGGCCAGCTGCTGGCGGGTGTCGTCTTGGGGCCCAGTGTTCTCGGCGTATTGTGGCCAGCCGCCGAGCGCACCCTGTTCCCCGCTATCCCCGAGCAGAAGGCGATGATCGATGCGGTCTCGCAGCTCGGCATTCTGATGCTGCTGCTCTTGACCGGCATGGAAACCGATCTAGCGCTGGTGCGGCGCACCGGCAAAGCCGCGCTCAGCGTCTCGCTGGCCGGTATCGCGGTGCCGTTCCTGTGCGGCATCGCGCTGGGCGAGGCCTTGCCCGACAGCATGCTGCCGCATCCCGACCAGCGCCTCGTCACGACACTGTTCATCGGGACGGCGCTGGCGATCGCCTCGGTCAAGATCGTCGCGCTGACGATCCGCGAGCTCGATTTTCTACGGCGCACGATCGGGCAGCTGATCGTAACGGCGGCCATTGTCGACGACACGATCGGCTGGATCCTGCTGTCGATCATCTTGGGGCTCGCGGGTCATGGCACGATCGATCTCGCCTCGATCGGGCAGAGCGTCCTCGGCACGCTGCTGTTCCTGGCGGTGAGCTTTACGATCGGGCGGCGCGTCGTGGCGCTGTTGATCCGCTGGGCCAACGACAATCTGGTCAGCGACCTGCCGGTCATCACGACGATCCTGATCGTCATGGGGGTGATGGCGCTGATCACCAACGCGATCGGGGTGCACACCGTGCTCGGCGCCTTTGTCGCCGGCATCCTCGTTGGCCAGTCGCCGATCCTGACCCGCCACATCGACGAGCAATTGCGCGGCCTTATCGTCGGCCTCTTCATGCCGGTGTTCTTCGGGATGGCCGGGCTGCAGGCCAACCTCGCCGTGCTCGGGGATCCGATGATTTTCGGGATGTCGGTGCTGCTGATCCTGATCGCCAGCCTGGGCAAGTTCAGCGGCGCCTTTCTCGGCGGCACGATCGGCGGCCTGAACTGGCGCGAATGCCTGGCGCTCGGCTGGGGCATGAACGCGCGCGGCTCGACCGAGGTCGTCGTCGCAACGATCGGGCTGTCGATGGGCGCGCTGAGCCAAACCCTGTTCACGATGATCCTGGTCATGGCGGTTGCCACGACGATGGCGATGCCGCCGATGCTGCGCTGGTCCTTGGCGCGGGTGCCGTTGCGCGAAGATGAAGAGGTGCGGCTCAAACGAGAGGCGTTCGAGGCTGAAGGGTTTGTCCCCAATATCGAGCGGCTGCTCGTCATGGTCGACGACAGCCCGAGCGGCCATTTTGCCTCGCGGCTCGCGGGGCTCCTCGCGGGATCGCGGCGTATTCCGACGACGATCCTCGAAGCCGCGCCGCGCGCGCGCACGCGCCAGCGCCGCAACGCGGAGGCCGTCGCCAAGGCGACCGCCAGCACCGCCGCGCCCGATACGGCAGAGGCGGACGCGCCGGCGGGGCCAGTCGACATCACGACGCGCCCGCAGAGCGATGTCGTCGAGGAAGCGGTCGCCCGGGAGGCGCGCAAGGGTTACGACCTCTTGTTCATCGGGGTCGAGCCCGTCGCGCGAGAGGATGCGTTCGACGACAAGGTCGCGCGGATCGCCGGCGAATTCAAAGGCGCCTTCGCGATCGCCGCCGCTCGCGGCTCGCATCGCCGACCCGGGATCGGGCGCGCCCTCGAGATCCTCGTGCCGGTGACCGGGAATCTCTATTCGCGGCGCGGCGCCGAGGTCGCGCTGGCGCTGGCACGCGCGGATCACGGCTCGGTGACGGCGCTCTATGTCGCGCAACAACGCCGCTCGTGGCACCGGCGGGTCCCGACCCCCTGGACGATCGGCGCCGACGAGGAGGCGATCCTGCGCGAGATCGTCGAGCTCGGCGACCGCAGCGGCGTCCCGGTGCGCACCGCGGTGCGGCGGGCCATCGCGCCCGAAGAGGCAATCCTGCGGCGTCTGCACAACGGGTCGTACAATCTCCTGGTCATGGGCGTCAGCCCGCGCCCGGCGGAGGGGCTTTCCTTCGGCCATGCCGCCGCCGCCGTTCTCGAGCGCTCCGAGCGCTCGCTGCTCTTCGTCTCGAGCTGACGGGTGGCAGCGCGCGGCGACGCGGCGCTTGCCCCGGTGTATCGCTGGGCGGCAAGCTGATGCCGACCCGTTCCGAGAGGCATGCCCATGACCGATCCCGTCGGCCTCGGCCGCGGACTAACCAATTACGGCGACCCCGATTTTGCGCTGTACCTGCGGCGCTCCTTCGCCCGCTCGATGGGCTATTCGCAGGAGATGTTGGCAAAGCCGGTCATCGGCATCGCCGATACGCGCTCGGGCTTCAACAACTGCCACCGGCATTTCCCGGAATTGATCGACGCGGTGAAGCGCGGGGTGCTGGCAGCCGGCGGATTGCCGATGGTCTTTCCGACGATCTCGCTGGGCGAAGTGTTCCTCACTCCGACCAGCCTGATGTTCCGCAATCTGATGGCGATGGACACCGAGGAGATGATCCGCGCCCAACCGATGGACGCGGTCATCCTGGTCGGCGGCTGCGACAAGACCGTGCCGGCGCA
>VAZF01000781.1 GCA_005888425.1 Alphaproteobacteria bacterium | reverse complement strand
GACCACCAACACGGTTCCGCTACTGCTTCGTTGCGCGACGGCTAGCGCGGGTCGGTCCTCAACTTCCTCCAATGCTCCGTTGCATCTGGGCAGGTAAAGTTTGACCGTAGTGCCCCTCCCGACCTCGCTACGGAGGGTGACATGGCCGCCGGACTCATTGGCGAACCCATAAACCTGCGAGAGACCGAGCCCCGACCCTTTTCCGACATCCTTTGTTGTAAAGAACGGCTCGAAAACGCGGGGCAAGACGGAAGCGTGAACGCCGATGCCGTTGTCGCGCACGGAGACCACGGCATAGGCACCCGGGGCTATTTCGGAATTCTCGTCTGCACAGGGCTCATCGAGGACCACATTGGCCGTGCTAATTGTGATCCGGCCGCCCTTCGGGAGAGCATCGCGCGCGTTCACGACGAGATTGAGGACGGCCGCCTCGAACTGGGCTCGGTCGATATTGCTGCGATCGAGTGCCGGATCGAGCTTGAGCCGCAATTCGATCGGCGGACCGGCGGCATGACGCAGGAGTGTTTCGAATTCCAGCAACACGCGATTGAGATCGAGCGTGGTCGGCCTCATGACGCTGCGTCGCGAGAACATCAACAACTGTTCGATAAGGTGCTCACGAGGTTACCGCTGATAACGGCTAGAAGATTGTTGAAATCATGAGCTATGCCCCCGGTGAGCTGCCCGACAATGTCCATCTTCTGAATGTGCCGCAAAGAGGCTTCCGCTACTTCCCGCCGCTCCGAGTGCACCTGAACCGCAGACAAAGCGGCGTCGGCAGCCGTACTGCGTCGAAGGGCAAGCCCCGCCAGAAGGCATAAGCAGATCAACCCTGGCAAGCCTATCGCCAGATGACCTGCCATCAGCCACAGCCAACCTTCGACTACCGCAGAGCGCTTGAGACCGACTGAGACGTAGACGGGATAAGCGCCGAGCTGTCGATACGAGAAAAGCCGTTCGATGCCGTCGAGCTCAGAGGCGCCGTCATAACCACCGCTCTTCAGCTCACCCGCGATCGCTTGGCGAAAAAGGCTGTTGCTCGAGAGGACGTTGCCAACCTGATCATCGCCCGGGGAGCGAGCCAGCACGGCACCGTCAGAACGTATCACGGTCACTAGAAAGTCTTTGAGATCGATGATCGTCCGGTAATACCCGACGAAGTCGGACAGTTTAGCCGCGACGAAGATGAGACCAGCCCCTCCATCTTGCGCCGAGGCTCGATCGAGGCGAACCACGCTAAATTGCGGGGCTTGAGTAAAGGTACCCGGCACAGCGGTTCCAATGTAGATCGGCTCCTTTCCGTCCCGGTCCACCCGAACATAATTGGGTGGCCCTATGTTGCTGGTGGGGAGCGGAAAGACGGGATTGCTCGCTGCTAGGCCCTGACCTGGAATAATCAGCCCTACAGCGGAAATCTGCGGCTTGCCCTCGAACTGCCGCAGATAACGATGGAATTCCTCCGAACCGATCAGTTCTGAGGGATCTTTCCCCTCGATGTGCTCGGCGACACGGTCGAGGATCAGCTCATCGCTCTCGAATGCCTTCAGGGCATACTCATGGATCGCGTCTTTCGCTCGATCCACCCGCTCGCGAGCATCGCGAAAAGCAGAAACGTAGTTTACCCATGCCGCAGCCGCAAAGAGCACAACAGGTACGACAATGACTGCTACGGTCAGAATCCGCAGAGCCCGCGTGATACCCCCGACGGGTGCTCCTGCGCTGCGCAAAATGTCCATCGGATGCCTGTCGACGCAGAACGTCGGTGCCGAGATTAAACCGAAGCTGATTTCTTTGAATACCCGTTTGTGCCGGCAAAAGCGAATGGTCAACTTGCAGGAAGGTTTTACCCATATCCGATGGATAACGGATCCCGCCAGGCTGGGGACGAGCTGAGAGGACCGGTAATGACCGGTTCCGGCGCTTAGCGGAAGCTCCTGGTCGCGGTCAGGTGCTTCCGGCTATGCCCCGAAGCCGTCATTCGGAAGCAACCCAGAGTCGGCTGAATTCG
>VAZF01000083.1 GCA_005888425.1 Alphaproteobacteria bacterium | reverse complement strand
TCGCTGCGCCTCGTTGACGGAAAGCTGCGCGAAGACCCCGAAGCCAATCGCCTGTTCCTCGAAATCCTGGCCTCAAGGAAGGATCCGGAAACTGCGTTGCGGCGCATGAACGAGGCCGGGGTCTTCGGCCGTTTCATCCCGGATTTCGGCCGCGTCGTCGCGCAGATGCAGTACGACATGTACCATGTCTACACGGTCGACGAGCACACGCTGTTTGCGATCGGCATCCTGCACAAGGTCGAGACCGGCCAGCTGAAAGAGGAGTTGCCGGTCGCGACCCAGATCATGCCGACGATCCAATCGCGCCGCGCTCTCTATCTCGCGACATTGCTGCACGATATCGCCAAGGGGCGCGGCGGCGATCATTCGGTCCTCGGCGAGCAGGTTGCTTACAAGCTCGGTCCGCGGCTCGGCCTGACGGCGGAAGAGACCGAGACCGTCGCCTGGCTCGTGCGCTGGCATCTGCTGATGAGCAGCACCGCTTTCAAGCTCGACATCAGCGATCCGCAGACGATCCAGAATTTTGTCGAGCGGGTGCAATCGCCCGAGCGGCTCAAACTGCTCTTGGTCTTGACCGCCGCCGATATCCGCGCGGTCGGCCCCAAGGTGTGGAACGGCTGGAAAGCCGCCTTGTTGCGCGAAGTGTATTACAGCGCGCTCGACGTCATTTCCGGCGGGCTCACGGTGGAGGCGCGTGACGCGCGCATTGCGGCGGCGCAGGCGGCGGCACGCGAGCTTTTGCCCGATTTCACCGACGCGGATTTCGCCACCTTCACGAACCGTGGATATCCGTTCTACTGGCTGTCGCTCGATGCCGAGACGCATGCCCGGCACGCCCGGCTGATGCGCGAGGCCGATGCAAGCGGCTCGCCGCTCACCGTCGACAAGCGCATCGACGCGGGGCGCGCCGTCACCGAGCTCACGCTCTACACCGCCGACCACCCCGGTCTCTTCTCGCGTATCGCCGGCGCGCTCGCGGTGTCGGGCGCCAACATCGTCGACGCCAAGATCATGACGATGTCGAACGGTATGGCGCTCGACACGTTGTGGGTGCAGGACCAGGAGGGCGGTCCGTTTGACCGGCCGGACAAGCTGGCAAAGCTCGCCTTCACCTTTGAGAATGTGCTGACCGGCGATTTGAAGCCGCACATCGAATTGGAGCGTCCGCCCGCCTTCCCGAGTCGGACGCGCGTCTTCACCGTGCCGCCCCGCGTCTTGATCGACAATAACGCGAGCCGCTCGCACACGGTCATTGAGGTGAACGGCCGCGATCGGCCGGGCCTCCTCTATGAGGTGACGCGCGAACTGACCCGCCTCAATCTGCAGGTCTCGAGCGCGAAAATTTCCACCTATGGCGAGAAGGTCGTCGACGTGTTCTACGTCAAGAACCTGTTCGGCCATAAAATCGAGCATCCGGTGAAGCTCGACGAGATCCGCGCCGCGCTCGGCGCCGTGCTGGCCAAGGGCAATCGCGGCCTGCCGGCGCCGGCGCCGGCCTCCCGCCGCGAGCGCGTCGTCGCCGCGGAGTAGCGGCGGCTATTCGCGCAGGTCTTCGAAGAATTCCTTGACGCGGGCGAAGAAGCCCTCGCTTTCGGGGTTGGTCTTGCGGTTCTCGCCGGCGTTTTCGAATTCGCGCAGCAATTCCTGCTGACGTTTGGTCAGGTTAACCGGCGTCTCGACGATCGCGTGGATGTACATGTCGCCGCGCAAGTTCGAGCGCAGCACGCTCATGCCCTTGCCGCGCAGACGGAACTGGTGGCCCGATTGGGTGCCCGGCGGCACCGTAACTCGGGTGCGGCTGCCCTCGACGGTCGGCACTTCGATCGTGCCGCCGAGCGCGGCCGTCGTAATCGGGATCGGCACGCGGCAAAAGATGTTCGCGCCGTCGCGCTGAAAGAGCTGGTGCGGGGCGATGCTGACGAAAATGTAGAGGTCGCCCGGGGCGGCGCCGTGCGGCCCGGCTTCGCCTTCGCCGGCGAGGCGGATGCGCGTCCCATCCTCGACCCCCGGCGGGATATTGACAGACAAGGTCTTCTCGCGCCGCACCCGGCCTTGCCCGCCGCAGGATTTGCACGGCTTGTCGATCGTTTGCCCCGAGCCCTGGCAGGTGGGGCAGGTCTGCTCTAGCGTGAAGAAGCCTTGCTGCCGGCGCACGCGGCCGTGGCCGTGGCAGGTTCGGCAGCTCGACGGGCGAGTGCCGGGCTCGGCGCCGCTTCCCTTGCAGCTGTCGCAATGAACAAAAGTCGCGACGCGGATCGTCGTCTGCTTGCCGCGGAATGCCTCTTCCAGCGAGACGTCGAGGTTGTAGCGCAGATCGCTGCCGCGGGAGGGACCCGCCTGGGTACGGCGACCACCCCCCATCGCGCCGAACATCTCCTCGAAGATGTCGGCAAAACCCCCGGAGAACCCACCGCCGAAGTCCCCGGGGCCGCGGCTGCCGTTTTCGAACGCGGCATGGCCGAACCGATCATAGGCCGCCCGCTTCTGATCGTCCTTCAGGACGTCATAGGCTTCGTTGATGTCCTTGAATTTCTGCTCGGCCGATTTATCGCCGGGATTGCGGTCGGGGTGATACTGCATTGCGAGCTTGCGGTAGGCCCGCTTCAACTCGTCGGCATTCGCCGAACGCGACACCCCGAGAATGTCGTAAAAGTCCTGCTTTGCCATTCTGTGATAGACGCCCGGTCTCAGATCATCGAAAGATCCCCCGGGACTCGGCTAGCCCCGGGGATTCATTGTATCGGATGGTCAGCTCAGGCTGAGCCGCGCTTCTTCTGATCGTCGACTTCCTCGAAATCGGCGTCAACGACCTTCTCGCTGCCCGGCCCGCCGGCCGCGCCGCCCCCGCCCGGTCCGGCACCGCCCTGCGGCCCGCCGGGGCCGGATTCGCCGCCGCCGGTTTGCTGCGTCTTGTACATCGCCTCGCCGAGCTTCATCGCGACCTGCGCCAAAGCTTCGGTCTTTGACTTGATCTGCTCGACATCATCGCTGCCGAGCACATCCTTCAGCGCCTGGATCGCGCTCTGCACCGGGGCGCGCTCGGTTTCCGGAACCTTGTCGCCGGCTTCCTGTAGGGTGCGTTCGGTCGTATGGACCAGCGCGTCCGCCTGGTTCTTGGCCTCGACGAGCTCGCGCCGCTTCTTGTCCTCGGCGGCATGCGCCTCGGCATCCTTGACCATCTTGTCGATGTCGCCCTCCGACAAGCCGCCCGAAGCCTGGATGCGGATCTGCTGCTCCTTCCCGGTCGCCTTGTCCTTGGCCGAGACCTGCACGATGCCGTTGGCGTCGATGTCGAAAGTGACCTCGATCTGCGGCATTCCGCGCGGCGCCGACGGAATTCCGACCAGATCGAATTGGCCGAGCAATTTGTTGTCGGCTGCCATCTCGCGCTCGCCTTGGAAGACGCGGATCGTGACCGCGGTCTGATTGTCCTCGGCGGTCGAGAAGGTCTGGCTCTTCTTGGTCGGTATCGTCGTGTTGCGGTCGATCAGCCGCGTGAAGACGCCGCCCAGGGTCTCGATGCCGAGCGACAGTGGCGTCACGTCGAGCAGCAGGACGTCCTTGACCTCGCCTTTCAAGACGCCGGCCTGGATTGCCGCGCCGATCGCGACAACCTCGTCCGGGTTGACGCCGCGATGCGGCTCGCGCCCAAAGAATTGCTTCACCGTCTCGAAGACCTTGGGCATGCGGGTCATGCCGCCGACCAGGATCACCTCGTCGATTTCCGACGCCTTGACCCCGGCATCCTTCAGCGCGTTCCGGCAGGGCTCGATCGTCTTCTGGATCAGATCGTCGACCAGCTGCTCGAGCTTCGCACGTGACAGCTTGATGTTGAGGTGCTTTGGGC
The DNA here is from genome assembly GCA_005888425.1 of Alphaproteobacteria bacterium. Lineage (GTDB taxonomy): Bacteria > Pseudomonadota > Alphaproteobacteria > ATCC43930 > CGMCC-115725 > DATARH01. Next base: position 3,922 of record VAZF01000083.1, on the reverse strand, counting down.
CGTTCTGATCGGCCGTGATGAACGGCAGATTGACGTCGGTCTGCACCGAGGAGGAGAGCTCGATCTTGGCTTTCTCCGCCGCCTCTTTCAGGCGCTGCAAGGCGAGCTTATCGTTGCGCAGATCGATGCCCTGCTCCTTTTTAAATTCATCGGCCAGGTAGTCGATGATCTTCTTGTCGAAATCCTCGCCGCCGAGAAAGGTATCGCCATTGGTCGATTTGACCTCGAAGACGCCGTCGCCGATCTCGAGGACCGAGATGTCGAAGGTGCCGCCGCCGAGGTCGTAAACCGCGATCGTGCCGGCGCCCTTCTTCTCCATGCCATAGGCGAGCGCTGCGGCGGTCGGCTCGTTGATGATGCGCAGCACTTCGAGACCGGCGATGCGGCCGGCATCCTTGGTCGCCTGCCGCTGGCTATCGTTGAAATAGGCCGGAACCGTGATGACCGCCTGCGTGACCGGCTCGCCTAGATAGGCCTCGGCAGTTTCCTTCATCTTCTGCAGGATGAAGGCGCTGATCTGCGAGGGCGCGTATTTCTTGCCGCGGCTCTCGACCCAGGCGTCGCCATTGTCGCCGGGAATGATTTTGTACGGGACGAGATCCATGTCCCGCTTGACCATCGGATCCTCAAAGCGGCGCCCGACCAGCCGCTTGATCGCGAAGAATGTGTTTTCGGGGTTGGTGACCGCCTGGCGCTTCGCGGCTTGCCCGACCAGGCGCTCGCCGGATTCGGTGAACGCGACCATCGAGGGCGTCGTGCGGGCGCCCTCGGCGTTTTCGATGACCTTTGCGGTCGACCCCTCCATCACGGCGACGCACGAATTCGTGGTCCCGAGATCGATACCAATAACCTTGCTCATGGACACCTCTTGTCAAAAGCAGAACCGGTCGGCCCGGAAAGCACCGTCCCGGTCCCCTGGAAGTGACGGCAGCCCCGAATTCTGTGGGGGCTGCGACGCAGGATATATATGTGTGGCGGGCAGCTTGGCTGCAACCTGCCGCCGGCCTCTCATTCGCAACGCGAGGGCGTCTTACGCGTGATCGTCTCGGCCAGCTATCGCACGGATATTCCAGCATTCTACGCGGACTGGTTCATGCGCCGGCTCGCGGCCGGGTACTGCCGCGTCTCCAATCCCTATGGTGGCGGCGATTACGAGGTCCTGCTGACCCCCGAGGCGGTCGATGGCTTTGTGTTCTGGACGCGCAATATGCGGCCGCTCCTGCGCCATCTCGACGCGATCCGCCGGGTTGCACCGTTTTTCGTGCAGTTCACCTTGACCGGCTATCCGCGGGCGCTCGAAAGCTCTGTCATCGGGGTGGAGGAGGGCGTGGCCCAGTTTCGCGAATTGCGCGACCGTTTCGGCCCCCGCGCGGCGGTGTGGCGCTACGACCCGATCGTGTTCGCCGCCGATTTGGATGCCGAGGCGCATTGCGATGGTTTCGCCCGGCTGGCGCAGGCCCTCGCCGGCACGATCGACGAGGTCGTGTTGTCGGTCATGACCCCCTACAAAAAGACCCGCCGCAACCTCGACCGCGCCGCCCGCCGGCATGGTTTCGTCTGGTACGATCCAAGCCTCGAGGAAAAGCAGGGGCTGCTGGCGCGGCTCGCAGCGGTCGCCGCTGATCAGGGCATCGCCGCGACCCTGTGCAGCCAGCCGGAATTGCTGGTTCCGGGACTGGGAGAGGCGCGCTGCGTCGATGCCGAGCGGTTGTCGGATATCGCCGAGCGGCCGATCGCGGCGCGCGAGAGCGGCAACCGGCCGGGCTGCCGCTGCGCCCTGTCGCGCGACATCGGCGCCTACGACACCTGTCCGCATGGCTGCGTCTACTGCTATGCCGTCGCCGACCGCGACCGCACGGTTGCTAATTTTCGGGCGCACGATCCTGCCGCCGATTGCCTGATGCCGACCCGAAAGCCGGTTGCGACGGTTCAGACTGTCGCCGGCGCGGTGGCCGCGAAGCGCTCGTAAACCGCCAGATACCGCTCGACCATGCGGCCGAGCGAGAACCGGGCGCGCGCCGCCTCGCGGCATCGCTCGGGATCGATCGTGCCGGCGGCGGCGATCGCCTCGGCCATCTCCTGCGCGTCCTTGACGAGAAACCCGGTCACCCCGGGCTCGACAATGTCGGCGAGCGCGCCCGCCGGAAACGCTACCACCGGCGTGCCGCAGGCGAGCGCCTCCATGGCAACGAGCGAGCCGGTCTCGGCTACAAGGCTCGGCACCAGGAGGCAATGCGCCGCGCTGAGCAACCGCCGCTTTCGGGAAAAGCCGACCGGGCCGAGAAAGCGCGCCTCGCGGCCGAGCCGCGGCCGGATCTGTTCGGCGAAATAGGCCTGGTGGGACGGGTACGGGAACGCCTGTCCCGCGATCAGCAGCGGCACGCCCGCCCTTTCGGCGGCGTCGAGCGCCAGGTGGAAGCCTTTTTCAGGGCAGATCCGGCCCAGAGCCAGCACGAAATTGCGCTTGGCATGCCGCGCCTGCAGGCGATCGACCGGCACGCCGCCCGGGATGGGCGGCTGCATGTTCGGCAGTCGCGGGAAGGTTTGCTGCTGCGCCGCCGAGACGCAGTTGAACCAAGTGCGCGGCCGCGCCGCAGATACCGCGCCGGCAGGGTAGAATTCAGCCGGTAAATGCAGCGTGACCAGGGTCGGGATGCCGGGTTCCGGCAGATGCTCGGCAAAATCGAGGCCGTGCGCGTGAATCACATCAGCCGGCCAGCGGGCGAGCGCTTCGGCAATCGCCTCGCGCTGCCGCTCCTGCATGAACTGACGCGCGTCCTCGGTAAGGGGGGTCGGCAGCGGCGCGGTCGCGACGAGGGCGCCAGCGGTCTGCGATCCCTCGGGCCCAACGACGATCGAGCGATGCCCGGCAGCAACCAGTGCATGATCGAGCGCCGACAGCACCTGCTCCGCGCCGCCCGCCACATCCGGCCCGACCGGCGACAGCGCATAGCCGATGTTGAGCACCGTCAGCGGCATTGCCGTTGTTCCCGCTCGAGTTCGGCCAGCCCGAGCTCGGCCAATGCCGCAGCGGCATTGCGGCGCCAATCCACGCCGGTGATGCCCCAGCCCAGCGTCTCGTAATGCAATTCGCCGGGATGCGGCGCTGTACGGAAATCGTAGCCGGGCGCGATCCGGAGCCGCTCGGCAGCGCTATCGAGCTGCGTCAGCAGCCAGCGCTGCGTCGTAAAGCAGTCGATCATGCGCTGCTTCCGCCGGATCTCCTCCTCGTTCAGTTCGATCGCCGTGCGAGGTTCCTGCGCGGTGGATGGAAGAAATTCGCCGGAAACGAGCCGGCCCTCGCGCCGGTGATAGAGCGCCATCTCGAGGATTGCCGGCGGCTCGGCCATCAGCCGGCAAGCCGCATGCACCGCAAAGGCGGCCGCGTCGTGATCGGGATGACCGCCCTCATAGGCATGCGTGACGACCGCCTGCGGACGTTCCTGCAGAAAACGCTCACGGAGCTGCCTGGTAAGCGAAGGGAGGTGGTGCATCGCTTCCTGGTCGACGATGCCCAGACTGAGCGTCCGAAGATGGTCCGCGCCGCCTTTCGTCAAAGCGGCCGCCAGCTCTCGGCGGCGCGCCGCCTCATAATCCGCCAGTGTCGCAAAGCCATAAGCGGCGGCGTCATGCCCATCGCGCGGCGCGCCATCGGTCACATGCACGAGCAGCGCGTCGTCGAGGCGCTGGAGCTGCGCGCCGAGGCCGATCGTCTCGTCATCGGGATGCGCGGCCACGACAACGACGCGATGCCCGATCCGCTGTCGCGCCGCGAGCCTCGCCAGGATTTCTTCGCCGGCGCTCATCCCTCCGCGGCGGCGCCGAGCCGCGCAGGGCTCGGCGCGAAACCGGCCCCGGCGCGCCAGTAGCGGTGCAGCATCCGGGCGCAGAATTCGGCGAATTCCTCATCGACCAAGGGCGG
>VAZF01000082.1 GCA_005888425.1 Alphaproteobacteria bacterium | reverse complement strand
CTTCGATCATCTGCCGGCCGCCGCCGGAATAGCCGCTGACCGCGTTGATTGTGACGGGGTAATCGCGCGGCAGGATGCCGGCGTCGACGAGCGGCCGGATCAGCGCAATCGCGCCGGTCGGGTAGCAGCCGGGGTTGGCGACCTTGCGCGCGGCAGCGATGCGCTCGGCCTGGCCCTCCGCCATCTCGGGGAAGCCATAGGTCCAATCGGGATCGACGCGGTGCGCCGTGCTGCCGTCGAGCAGCTTGGGCATGGCGTCGCCGAGTTCGTCGGCCATCGCGGCCGCCTCGCGCGCGGCGTCGTCGGGGAGGCACAGGATCACGAGGTCGACCTCGGCCATCATGTCGCGGCGCGCCTTCGCGTCCTTGCGATATGCCGCAGGCAGGCTTTTCAGCGCGACCGAATCGAGCGCCTCGAGGCGGGCGCGGATGCCGAGCCCGGTGGTGCCGGCTTCGCCGTCGATAAAGACGCTGGGCTTGTTGGTCGGCATCTATCGCTCCTCTCCATAAACAAAAACCCCGCCAGTCGTTCGGCGGGGTTTCGGTCTTTTGCCTGTTGGATTGCAGGTCAGCGCGGCTCGATTAAGCCCCTCCGACCGGCAGTCCTCGTGCAATAGGCCCGAGCCCCGCCGCGAATACGGCGTCGGCGTCGCTCCAGGGGAAGGGCCATTCCGATCATGACTGGCAACCTAAGGTGACCGCTTGTCGCCGTCAACGCTCGCGGGTTGCTGGCCGCTGATAATTTCTAAAATCCGGGTCAGCAGCAAAGTCCATCTGCTGCTTCGGAAGGTCGGCCAGTGCGAAGCACCAATCCGGAGCGGCGCCGGGCGAGAAGACCATATCCGGCCGTACCGTCGTCGGATCGTCGAGGCTGTGCAAGGTGACGCTGATATACGGCGCGCCGATGTGGCGGTAGGTGAGTGGGGTTCCGCAAACGGCGCAGAAGCCGCGCTCGGCGCGGTTCGAACTCGCGAACACGCTTGGCGCTGTCAGCCACTCCACTTGGTCCGCCGGGAAGCGGACGAAGGCCATAAAGGGCCCGCCGGAGGCTTTCTGGCACATCCGGCAGTAACAGATACTGGCCCGGTCCCGCGGACCGCGAGCGCGATAACGGGTCCGCCCGCACTGGCACCCGCCTTCGAACAGCATGACGGCGGCGGCCTTCCTACACGCTTTTTGCGCCGAATTCGAAGGCGAGGGCGTTGCGCACCGTGTCGAGGTCGAGCCGGTTCGCTTCGATAAAGGGCGCCGTCTCGACGATGATGTCGTCGATGTCGCGAATGAGCTTGAGGCGCTTGTAAAGATCCGCGCTGTCGAGGCCGAGCCCCTCGCCGAGCAATTCCATAAAGTTGACGACCTCGAAGCTGCGCCCCTCGCCGACATCGCAGATCTCGCGGTGGCAGGCATGATAGATCGTCGCCAAGGTCGTCACGCCGGCATCGCTGACCGCCTGCAACTCGCGCTGGACGAGCTCGCGCTTGAACTTCGGCAGTTGCGCCAGGCTGTTGGCCTGCGTCCCGACACGCGGCACATCGATGTCGACGAGCTCGGCGCCGGGGATGATCGACAGCAGTTTCTTGACCGCCGCGACAACGCCCGGAAACACCGGCCGCTCGTGCAAGGCGATGCGCCTCTCGACCCGGTGCTTCATCAGCGCCGCGAGCTGGTCGGCACGGTCGGCGAGAAAGATCAGGAACGGGTTGAGGTCGAACGGCTTCGCCCCGAATTGCATCTCGTAATTCGGCAACGACACCTCGCCGATCGAGATCTGGCACGACGGGCACCACGACAGGACGGTCGACGCCCCGGCCGAGGCCAGCCCATCGATCGTCGCATAGGCGACCTTGCTGTTCGTCTCGAAATCGCCGGCGCGGTACTGGTAGACGCCGCAGCACTGGCCGACCCCGCCCATGACCTCGTAATCGACGCCGAGCAGGTCGAAGATATCGAGGCAGAGGAGCGCGATGTGCGGCGTCTTCAAGACGTTGCAGCCGGTATAGAAGACGACATCAGGCGGGGTGGTACGGGGCTCGTGCGACGGCGCGAACCGCGCCAATGTCTCGGGCGGCAATTGCAGGCGCGACAGGACGCGCACGCCGCGGCTCATATTCTGGAACGGCTCGCGCCAGCGCGTTGGCAGCGGCGCCGAGCCCGCATTGCGCCGCGCAAAGCCGCGCGCCAATTGCACCATAAAGCGCGGGTTGATGCCGTGCTGGCAGGCCGGGATGCAATTGCCGCTGCCGCTGCACACATCGGCCCAGCGGATCGCGTCGGCATTGCCGGTGCCGCCGGTGATCAGGTCGACAATGGCGCCGGTCACTTCTTCGGGATCCGCGGCAGCGAGACCGGCCGGCTCGACCATCGGGCAGGCGCGGAAGCAATCGCCGCAACGTGTGCAGGCATCGGCAATCGCCGCCCCGCGCGCCCGGAACGTGTCGAGAAACCCTGCGGTGCCGACCGTCTCACTCATGCCGCCTCCACCTGGCTCGCAGCCGTGCTGCGCCCAGGACCATTCCCGGGATCATAACGCAAGCGCTCGAAAAATGACGCACCGAGTTGCGTCAAACCCGTAGCTCTTCGCCTATCCGCCCGTCGCGCCTCGGTTATAATGGCTAGGTATCGAAAGGAATTGTCATGGCGTCGGACCCGGCGGTCCCGCTCCACGGTTCCGGTCCTGACGCGGCAATCGCCAGCGCGCCGGAGCCTCGGCGGCGCCGCTGGTTCTCGGTGCGCGCGCCCGCCGGCGAGGCGATCCGCACGCTGCGGTTGCTGTTGCTCGGCTCGATCCTGGCACCGCTTCTCGTGCTGCTCGGCGGCAGCTATGTCGCCTACAAGACGACTGTCGATCACGCCCGGACCGATCTCATCGAGACGGTCGCGATCGCCGAAGAAAACGTTATCAAGGTGCTCGACACGCATGCCCTGGTCGCCGCCCGGGTCAGCGATCTCCTCCGCGGGCTGAGCGATGAGGCGATCCGCGCGCGCGAAAAAGAGCTGCACGACAGCCTTCGCCTCCAGATCGCCGATTTGCCGCAGGTCGAGACGGCCTGGGCGGTCGACCGGACGGGGCACCTCCTGGTCGGCGCCCGCAACTTCCCGAGCGGCAGCCTCGACCTGTCGGACCGCGACTATTTCCGCGCGCTGCGCGAGCCCGGCCCGGAGATTTACATCAGCGGCCTGCAATCGCGCTTCGACAACAAGCCGTTTTTTGCCGTGGCGCGACGCCGGGTCGGATCCACCGGCGAGTTCCAGGGTGTCGTTGTCGTCGCGGTCTCGCCGGATTTCTTCCGCAGCTTTTATGCAAAGCTGCTTCCCGACAATGTCGACTACGCCGCCGGCATCTTTCGCGCCGATGGCGCGACGCTGGCGCGCTATCCGGAGATTGTCTGGCGCGGCTCGGGGCCGGCGCCGCCCGGGGTCCTGATAAGGGCGGCGGCGCAACAGCCGCAGAGCGGCGTGAGGATGGAGCCGTCGGCCTTCGACGGCATCGTCAAGATGATCGCCTATAAGCGGCTCGACCGCTATCCGATCTACGTGACGATCGGCCGGACCCGCGCCTCGATCCTGGGCGAATGGGCCGACGTTATGCTTTCGCACCTTTATTTCGGGGTGCCCGCGACAGTCGGCCTCGTCCTGCTGTGCCTGATCGCGTTGCGCCGCACCCGGCGCGAGGGCGAAGCGATCGCGCAGGCGAGGGAAGCAATGGCGCAGCGCGAGGCCGCCGAAGCGCAGCTGCGCCAGGCCCAGAAGATGGAGGCGCTCGGTCAGCTGACCTCCGGCATCGCGCACGACTTCAACAATCTGCTGACCGCCATCTCGGGAAATGTCGAGTTGTTGCAGCGCCGCGTGCGCGACCGCGATCCCGAATTGCTGCGGCTCGCCGGCGCGGCGATGCGCGGGGTCGATCGGGCCGCGACGCTGACCCAGCGGCTCCTGGCCTTCTCGCGCCGCCAACCGCTCGACCCGAAACCGCTCGAGGTCAACCGGCTGATCGCCGGGATGTCGGATCTCCTGCGCCGCACTTTGGGCGAGGAGATCGAGCCCGAGACCGTGCTGGCCGGCGGTCTGTGGCCGGTGCTGGTCGACGCCAACCAGCTCGAGCATTCGCTCCTCAATTTGGCGATCAACGCGCGGGACGCGATGGCCAGCGGGGGGAAGCTGACAATCGAGACCGCAAACACCCTGCTCGACGAGTCCTACGCCGCCCGACATGAGGAGCTGGCGCCGGGGCAATATGTGATGATCTCGGTCAGCGACACTGGCAGCGGCATGAGCGCCGAGGTGCGGGAGAAGGCGTTCGAGCCCTTTTTCACGACCAAGGAGACCGGGCAAGGCACAGGGCTCGGGCTGTCGCAGGTCTATGGCTTTATCAAGCAATCGGGCGGGCATTGCGCGATCTACAGCGAGCCCGGTCAGGGCACGACGGTGCGGCTCTACCTGCCGCGCCATCTCGGGGATGTGCAGACAGTCGGGCTGCCCGAATCGCCGCGGGCGGGGAGCGGCCGCGGCGAGATGATCCTCTTCGTGGAAGACGATGCTGATGTCCGCATCTTCGCGACCGATCTCCTGCGCGAGCTTGGCTACGACGTGCTCGCGGCCGCGACCGGAATGGAGGGGCTCTCGCTGCTCGAAGCGCATCCCGAGGTGCGGCTGCTGTTTACCGATGTCGCGCTGCCCGGCGGAATGACCGGCCGCCAGCTCGCCGATCAAGCGGTGCAACGCCATCCCGGTCTGAAAGTGCTTTACACGACGGGATATGCCCGCAATGCCATCGTCCATCAGGGGCGGCTGGATCCGGGGGTCGAGCTGATCGTCAAGCCATTTACGAGCGCCGCCCTTGCCGGCCGGATCCGCCAGTTGCTCGACGCGGCGTGATAAGGGCGGATTAAAGGCACGGCCGGTCTGTTACATTGTAACGGTCGCGGCCAACGCCCCCACGGACCACAAGCCCGGGTACAAAGTGCAGCCGACATCAAAGACTCCGGCGCGGTTCGGGGCGGTTCGGCCGTTATGCAGCACGCGCATGGCTACCCTGCACCAACGAGATGGGATAAATTCGTGTTACAGATTGTTAGAGAACTGTCATCAGAGAGACATCGGAAGCGACCCAATTCGGACAGACCGGCGTCAATTGTGACAAGGAATAAACCTAAGCTTCAGGAGAGCCCGCGCGTCATGAACCTCGCCGCCATCAAATGCAGCTTTGCCGAATCCTTTGCGCCCGTGCGCTCGGTCGATAGTCAGATCCGTGCCTTTTTGGCCGGTGAAGGCGAGGGCGAGGAGCTGTTGCACTCGATTTACGATCATGTGCTGGACGAGCCGGTCCCCGAGCGGCTA
>VAZF01000081.1 GCA_005888425.1 Alphaproteobacteria bacterium | reverse complement strand
GGCTGGCGGGGCGTTCCTTTTTGTGCGTGGTTACGATAACGTTACAGCCTAATTGCGGGCCGCCCGACGGCGCGCGCACGGGGGAAACGACTGGATGACCACGACCACAGTGCGGTACGCCAGCGCTGAGCCGCGTATCAATTTGCCGTTTATCATCGGCGCCTCGTCGGTGGGGACGCTGATTGAATGGTACGATTTCTACCTTTACGGCGTGCTGGCGCTGTTCTTCAGCAAGCATTTCTTCGCGCCCTCGGTCGATCCG
>VAZF01000080.1 GCA_005888425.1 Alphaproteobacteria bacterium | reverse complement strand
TATCGGGTTAAGTTAAAAACCACCGCCGCGCGAAAGATACTTAACGCTGGCGGACTTAGGCGTGAGTTCCGTGCTGCACCAAAGCGAAAGGGCCGGTCGCGAGGACCGGCCCTTTCTGGTTCGGGTACGGCGCAGCTCTACCCGTTCGACATCTGATAGCGCGAGTTGCGCAGCACGCGGCCGGGCAGATTGCCGGTGTGGTTGCCTTCCTTCATCAGCATCTGGCCGTTGACAAACGTGGCGTAGATCCCCGCCGCCGGCTCCTTGAATCGCCAGCCGCCCGCCGGGAAGTCGTGCACGATGAATTCGGGCAGCGGCTTCACCGTTTCGGGATCGAAGATTGTGATGTCGGCCTTCATGCCCGGCCGCAGCAAGCCGCGGTCATAGAGCCCAAAGGTCGAGGCCGAGTCGAAGGTCAGCCGTCGCACCGCCTGCTCCAATGACATGATCTGCTTCTCGCGCACCCACTCGCCGAGGAAGCGCGTCGAGAATCCGTAGCCGCCGTGGAACTGCACATGCGCACCGCCATCCGACAGCCCAATGAGAGCGTTCGGGTAATTCAGGATCTGGCGCATCGCCTCGACATCGATATTGTTCTCGGCCTGCATGAAGGTGGTTTCGAGCTTCTCCTCGACGACGAGGTCGAGGAACGAGTCGATGATGCCCTTGTTCTGCTGCTTCGCGATATCGGCCAGGGTCTTGCCGACCATCCATTTGTTTTTCTCGAGCGTCGGCTCCTCGACCCAGATGTAGTTGTACCAATCACGCGAGATCGTGCCGCCCGGGATCTCGACCTTCCACTCGATCATTTCCTCGTGCAGTTTCCGCCGCACTTCGGGGTCGGCATAGGCGCGCAGTTTTTCATCATCTGACGCCAACAGGATCGGGTGCCAGGTCGGCGAACCGCGCCACACCTGCGTGTTCTTCATGTTGAAGGTCTGCGTCGTCGTGTTCGGCGAGCACAGCGGATAGGCGCGGATGCCTTTGGCCGCGGTCTCGTTGACCCGGTCCATATGCTTCTGCCACTCGCCGGGGCGCCGCACGCTCTGGCCGAGATTGTTGTAGACGACCGGCCGCCCGGTCGCTTCCGAGAGCCGCGCCATCAGCCCGTCGCGCATCTCCGCTTCGCGGCCGCCGCCCGACTGGATGATGCCGGTGCCCATCTCGCGCAGAACGTCCGCGAGGGCGAAAATTTCTTTTTCGTCCGCCCACAACGCCGGGATGTGCACGCCCTGCGGGTCGTAATGGCCCTTATTGCGCGACACCGAGAGGCCGAGCGCGCCCGCTTCCATGCCGTCGCGCACGACGTCTTGCATTTGTTTGAGTTCGGCATCGGTCGCGGCGCGTTTCTGGCACTCGTCATCCATGACGTAGTAGCGCACCGCGGTGTGGCCGATCAGCGTCCCGACATTGACGCCCAGATTGCGGTCGAGCCGCTCCATGTATTGCGAGAACGATTCCCAATCGACTTCCACCGTGCCGAGCACCTCCATTGGGATCGCCTCGACATAGGAGAGGAATTCGGCCATCCGCTTTTCCTTGCCCTTCTTCACCGGGGCGAGGGAGAGGGAGCAATTGCCGATCACGACGCTGGTCGCGCCGTGGTCGCAGGAGAAGGAGCAGAGCGGGTCCCAGGTGACCTGCGCATCGTAATGGCAATGATTGTCGATAAAGCCCGGGCTGACCACCCGGCCTTCTACGTCGACCGTCTGGCCGGCCGCGCCGGACAGTTTGCCCATCTCGACGATCTTGCCGTCCTTGACCGCGACATCGCCGTGGAAGGCGGGCATGCCCGAGCCGTCGATGATCCGGCCGTTCTTGATCAGGACGTCATACGCCATCGGATTTCCTCCTCGCCCATGTCGCGGGAATTGCCGCTATTTGCCGCAACTATAGCACGGTGATCGCCTGCTACCGCCCCAATCTCCGCGTCCCCGCCATGCAGACGACAGGGATACGCTCTCTGCCCTTCAGGGCAGAGAGGGAGCGGCCCGGCGCATCGGCGCCGGAAGAGTGGGGGTGGCGCCGTCGAGGTCCAGCCAACGCGTTTGTGCTATGGTCCGCTGCGGCGCGGCATAATCGCTGTGGCAGATGACGTCAAATTTGCTGGCCGCTGCGATAAGGCGCCGCTCCAGGGAGGACTTACAATGGCAGCTTCCGAGCGCGCCGCTGCGGCGCTCCTGCCGTACACCGGCAAGGAATTCCTCGACAGCCTCGATGACGGCCGCGAAGTCTGGATTTACGGCGAGCGCGTCAAGAACATCACCGAGCACCCCGCCTTCCGCAACACCGCGCGGATGATCGCCCGTCTTTATGATGCGCTGCATAAGGACCAGCAGGAGGAGAAAGGGGTTCTCACCTGTCCGACTGAATGGGGCGGGTTCACCCATCGCTACTTCCAGGCGCCGCGCTCCGCCGAGGACCTCGTCGCTGGCCGCGACGCGATCGCCGCCTGGGCCCGGCTGACCTATGGCTGGCTCGGCCGCTCGCCCGATTACAAGGCGGCGTTTCTCGCGACCCTAGGTGCCAATGCCGAGTTCTATGCGCCCTACGAGGCGAATGCGCGGCACTGGTACCGCTACAGCCAGGAGCGGGTGCCCTATGTCAACCATGCGATCGTCCATCCGCCGGTCGATCGCAACATGGCGCCGGGCGCGCCGGGCGGTCCGACCGACATCTACGCGCATGTGACGCGCGAGACCGACGCCGGCATTTATGTGACCGGCGCCAAGGTCGTCGCTACCGGCTCGGCGTTGACCCATTTCACCTTTGTCGCGCATGTCGGGCTGATCCCGATTCAGGACAAGAATTTCGCACTCGTCTTCCTGGTCCCGACCAATGCGCCCGGGGTCAAGTTCATCTGCCGCGTCTCGAACGAGCAGCGTGCCGCGGTGCTCGGCAGCCCGTTCGACTACCCGCTGTCGAGCCGCCTCGACGAGAACGACGCGATCTTCATCATGGATGACGTCTTCGTGCCGTGGGAGAACATCTTCGTCTATGGCGACATGGAAAAGGCCAACACCTTCTTCCCGCGCAGCGGCTTCGTGCCGCGCTTTCAGCTGCATGGCTGCACCCGGCTCGCGGTCAAGCTCGACTTCATCACCGGCCTGTTGATCAAGGCGGCCGAAACCGCCGGAACCAGCGGCTTCCGCGGCGTCGAAGCCAATATCGGCGAGGTCATCACCTGGCGTCATTGCATGTGGGCGCTGACCGATGCGATGGCGCGCAACCCGAGCCCGTGGGCGGGCGGTTTTGTGTTGCCGAACACCAATGCCGGCGCCGCCTATCACGTCCTGGCGCCGGACGCCTATGTCCAGATCAAGCACCAGATCGAGAAGACGGTTGCCAGCAGCCTGATCTACCTGAACTCGCATGCCCGCGACTTCACGGTGCCGGAATTGCGCAAATACCTCGATCTCTATGTCCGCGGTTCCGGCGGTGTCTCGGCGGTCGAGCGGGTCAAGCTGATGAAGCTTCTGTGGGATGCGATCGGCACCGAGTTCGGCGCCCGGCACGAGCTGTATGAGGTCAACTATTCCGGCAGCCACGAGGAAATTCGCCGCTTTGCGATCCTCGGCGCCAACGCCACGGGCCAGGCGGCGCAGTGGAAGGCGTTTGCCGACCAATGCATGGCCGAATACGACATCCACGGCTGGACCGTACCCGACCTCGTCAATCCTGACGATGTCAGCGTGTTGCGCTGATCTCGCCGCAGCATTTCGCCTGGGGCAGGCTCGCTCGGCGACCGTCCGCCAAGCCTACGGAACGTCCCGTCTAGGGACTCGCTCGGTGATAATCGCGTCGCCGGCGGCGATCTCGCCGCCTGCGACGACCTCGGCATAGACACCCATCAGATTGTGCCCAAAGCCGCGTTGCAGCGCCCCGACGATATCGAGGTCGCGTTTGGCTGTCGCCGGGTTGACCTGGGTCGCGGCGCAGCGGGTAATCGCTGAGACGACGCGCAGCCGCGCTCCGCCGATCGCGATCCCGTGCTCCAGCCATTCGAGCTCGCTCCAGGCCGGTGCGCCCTCGAAATACACATTGGCGCGAAACCGCAGCGGCGCGACCGGCGCCCCGATCGATTGTTCGAGCGCGGCGATGCTTGCGAGATTGATCAGCGACACGTATTGGCCGGTCGTCGCGTTCGGCTTGCGGCGTGCATCGGCAAAACTATGCCCCTCCGCCTCGACGATGCGCAGCGGCCCTTCCGCGCCGCCGGGGAAAAAATCGTCGAAGAACGCCTCGATACGCCGCCGTCCGTCCGCGTGGCGCAGGCTTTCGCGCAACACCGTCCGGCCGTGCCGTTCGATCGTCAGCAAATCGGCTTCGGCATCAAACCGGGTCGTCAGCTCCGCCAATTGCTCGTCGCGCATCAGCATGACGAAATGCGTCTTCGACAGCCACTCCGGACGCTCGGGATCGAAGCGCGTCGAGGGCAAGGCGATCGCAAAGCGCCGGTCCTGCGGCAGGCACTTGCCAGGCGTCAGCGCGACGCTTCCGAGCGGCTCCGGGCTCAGCCCTTTCACTGGGTAGCGGTAAATCGCGGCGATCGTTTGCGGCATCGGATCATTCTCCGGATGGCATGCTGTCGGCGGGCGGAGCAGCCTGTTTCGCCCGAAACAGAATATCGCGTCGCGCATGCATCAGCACGACCGCGAGATCCTGCGGAATGACATTGGGCATCGCCTGCAATTCCGCGGCATGGAACAGCCGCATCTCGGCGCCTTCCATCAGCGTCAGCCCGGCGATCGCCGCTTCGGCGATCGGCACCGCATAAAACGTGATGTCTTCCAGCACCGCCTCGGGAAAGGGGAGGAGCAGCCGGGTTTGCATAAAGAATTCGATCGTTTCGGGCTGCCAGCCCAGCTCCTCGCGCAATTCGCGGCATAGCGCCTGTGCGGGGGTCTCGCCTGCCTCGATGCCGCCGCCGAAAAACGACCACTGATCGGGGAAGGCGATCCACGGCACGTCGTCGCGCCGCTTCATCAGATAGCGCTGCGTCTCGGTCACGAGGACCGCGACCGCAATATAGCGGTCCGGCGTGTCGGTGATGGAGGGGCGAGGCCTGTGCATCAATGCTCGAGGTGAACGCCGTCTTCAGCCCTGCGTGACGACGCCCTTCCGCCGCAATGCCGCGACTTCCTCGGCCGTGTAGCCGGCGAGCGAGCGCAGGACCTCTTCTGTGTGCTCGCCGAACAAGGGCGCGCGCCTCGGCGCCACCGGCGAATCCGATAGCCGCAGCGGGCTGATGATTGTCGAGAAGCGGCCGCGCGTCGGATGATCGAGATCGACGATCGTGCCGCGCTCGCGCAGATGCGGGTCCTGAAGCACTTCGGCCGTGTCGAGCACCGCGCCGCACACCATGCCGCGTCCAGCAAACGCCGTCATGACATCGTGCTTGTTGCGCGATAGGGTCCAGCTTTCGAGCACCTCCGTCAGCGCCGCAGCATTCTTGGCGCGCGCGGCGGGTGTCTTGAAGCGCTCGTCTTCCTTCAGTTCGGGCCGGCCGATCACGTCCATCGCGGCGTGGAACATCTCGGGGTTGTCCGGCGGCACGATGATGTAGATGTAGTCGTCGACGCCGCCCCCCTCTGGTTTACTGGGCGCGCAGCGGATCAGGTCGGAGTAGCCGCCGGTCGGCGAACGATTCCCGCTCCGCCGGAGTGGTTCGCCGGTCGCCAGCGTGCCGGTGAACTTGACGCGGGTCAGGTTCAGCACCGCCTCCTGCATCGCCACCTCGACGAGCTGCCCCTTACCGGTGCGGCCGCGCTGCACGAGCGCGGCGAGGATCGCCATCGCCAGGTGCATGCCGGTGCCGCTGTCACCGATATTGGAGCCGTTGACGAGGGGCGTGCCGCCTGCCTCGCCGGTGACGCTCATCGCGCCCGATGTTGCTTGCGCCACCGGCTCAAAGCATTTGAAGCCGCTATAGGGGCCATAGGAGCCAAAGCCCTTGACCGAGGCGAAGACCGCGCGCGGGTTCAATTCCTTGACCGCGTCCCAGCCGAGCCCCAGCCGGTCCATCACGCCGGGCCCGAGGTTCTCCGCGACGACATCGGCCTCCTTGATCAGGCGGCTTCCACAGCCGTCGCGCCCGGTCGCCGCCCTTCGGGTTCTCGATCTTGATCACGTCGGCGCCGAGCCAGGCCAGCATCTGCGTGCAGGACGGGCCGGCCTGGTCATGCGTGAAATCGATGACGCGAATGCCTTCGAGCGCCTGGGTCATCGGGTCGTCTCCTCAAGGGCTGTCATTGCGAGCGATGCGAAGCAATCTGGCGCCGCCTTGTGCTCTCCTGGAGGAGATTGCTTC
>VAZF01000079.1 GCA_005888425.1 Alphaproteobacteria bacterium | reverse complement strand
TCAATCCGGAAGTCAGTGGCTTGCCGCCGGGGGCGCCGGCGCGGCAGCTCGTGCTGGGCGGCGATGTCGTTTTCAAGGAGCGCATCACGACGAGCACCCTGGGACAGACGCAGGTCTTGTTCCTCGATAAGTCGGCGATGACGGTCGGGCCCAACTCCGACGTGACAATCGACGAATTCGTCTATGACCCCAATACCGGCACCG
>VAZF01000078.1 GCA_005888425.1 Alphaproteobacteria bacterium | reverse complement strand
TCCGTACAGACGCTCGGCAATGTGCAGTCGGTTCAAGCACAATCGGACCCGGTCGTCGTCACCGCGGCAACCAATCCGACACCCGCCGGCGCGCCGGTCGAGAACCAGAATTCGACGCCGGCATTCCCGCTGCTCCCGACCGATACCGTAGTGCCCGCCTCGGTGCAGTCCTTTATCGACCAGTTCAATACGATCCTGCCGCCCTCCCTGGCCGCGATGCCGACCGTCACGCTGCCGACGGCGGGGGTAGGGACGTATAATGGCGTCGCGATCGGCAGCGTGTTGAACAACGGCGCGAGCTACCTGGCCGGCGGTGGGTTCAACCAGACCTATAATTTCGGAACGCTGACCGGGACGGCGAACATCACGAATTTCGACGGCGCGAACTACACCGCCCCGCTGACCGGCTCCGGCACGATCTTCACCGGCAATCTGACCGGCCCGGCAAACCGCACCGGCGTTCTCGCCGGGACCTTCTTCGGACCGTCGGCAGCGGTGACCGGCGGCGGCTTTGCCGTTCAGAACCCGGCAGGCACTTATATCGCCTCGGGCGCCTTTGCCGGGCGGTAGCACAGTACAGGGATAACCGAGCGCGTACGGGCGTTCGCCTTCGGCACCGCTGCTTTGTGTGCGTCCCGTCGCTGCTGGCTGGACAAGCAAATCCGCCGGAGTAACCTCGCTCCATGGAACATAAAAGCTTCAGCGTGCGCGAGATCCTCGGCGGGCAAGCGCCGCCAGGCGCGCCGGCTACTGTCCAGGGCTGGGTGCGCACTCGGCGGGACTCGAAAGCCGGCATTTCGTTTGTCCACTTGTCGGACGGATCGTCCTTCCACCTGCTGCAGGTCGTGGCGCCGAACACGCTGCCCAATTACGAAGCTGAGGTGCTGCACCTAACGGCCGGCTGCGCCGTCGAGGCCACGGGCACGATCGTGCCGTCGCCGGCGAGGGGGCAGCCCTTCGAGATGCAGGCGAGCGCGATCCGCGTCGTCGGCTGGGTGGAGGATCCCGAAACCTACCCGATTCAGCCAAAGCCTCACACGCTCGAATACCTCCGCGAGGTGGCGCATCTGCGGCCGCGCACGAATGTCATCGGCGCGGCGACGCGGGTGCGGCACACGCTGGCGAAGGCGATTCACCGTTTTTTCGACGAGAACGGCTTTTTCTGGGTCAACACGCCGATCATTACCGGCTCCGACGCCGAGGGCGCGGGGGCGATGTTTCGTGTCTCGACCTTGGATATCGCGAACCTGCCGCGCACCGCCGACGGCAAGATCGATTTCTCGCAGGATTTCTTCGGCCGCGAGACATTCCTGACCGTCTCGGGGCAGCTCAACATCGAGGCGTATTGCCTGGCGCTGACCAAGGTCTACACCTTCGGGCCGACGTTCCGCGCCGAGAACTCGAATACCAGCCGCCACCTTGCCGAGTTCTGGATGATCGAGCCCGAGATCGCCTTCGCCGATCTGTCGGACGATGCGACTTTGGCGGAACGGCTGTTGAAACACACGTTCGAGACCCTGCTGAACGAGCGGCAGGACGATCTCGAATTTTTCGACCAGCGGATCGAAAAGGGTCTTCTCGCCAAATTGCAGGGGATTGTCGCTTCGGAATTCGTGCGCATGGATTACGGCGAGGCGATCCAGGTGCTCGAGCGGTCGAACCAGAAATTCGAGTTCCCGGTAAAATGGGGCGTCGATCTGCAATCGGAGCACGAGCGCTATTTGACCGAGCAATATGCAAAAAAGCCGGTTGTCGTGATGAATTACCCGAAGGACATCAAGGCGTTTTATATGCGGGTCAATAACGACGGCCGGACGGTGGCCGCGATGGATGTGCTGGCGCCCGGCATGGGCGAAATCATCGGCGGCAGCCAGCGCGAGGAGCGCCTCGACGTGCTGGACCGGAGCATGGCCGAGCGCGGCATCGACAAGGAGCATTACGGCTGGTACCGAGACCTCCGCCGGTACGGCACGGTGCCGCATGCCGGGTTTGGCCTCGGCTTCGAGCGCACGCTTGCCTACGTCACCGGGCTGTCAAATGTGCGCGACGCGATCCCGTTCCCCCGGACGCCGGGCAACGCGAAGTATTGATTGCCGGAAAACAACTTCGAGGGCCTCAGCTTCAATCCGCCGCAGTAAGCCGCGAATAACCGATCGTCGAGCGCGGTTACGCGAGAGCGCGGAGATCGGTGCGCAGGCGGTTGGTCCTGCGCCCGGCGAGGGCCGGCTCGATCGCGGCATGACCCTCCTGCCAGGCGGGTAGGGCGGCGATCAGGGCGGCGCGGCCGCGCGCCGTCAACACGAGGCGGCGGCTGCGCCGGTCGTCGTCGTCGACCTTGATCCGCACGAGGCCGCGGCGCTCCAAGGGCTTCAGATTGGCGGTCAAGGTCGTGCGGTCCATCGCCAACAATTCGGCGACGGCGCGCATCGTCGGCGGCTCGGGCCGGTTGAGGGACATCAACAGCGAGAACTGCCCGCTCGTGAGACCAGCGGGCCGCATCAATTCGTCGAAACGTCGCGCCACCGCGCGCGCCGCGCGTTGCAGATGCAGACACAGGCAGGTGTCGCGCACCTCGATTGTGGTTCCGTAAGAGAGCGACACGCGGTTTGACATATGCCGATTATGTTGATATCAACATATCTCGTCAAGGGGTTTGTAGGATCGCGAGTTCGTAGATGGCGACGGTCCGCTTTACGAGCGCGCTCAAGCGCTTTCTCGCCGCGCCGCCGGCAGAGGTTGCGGGAGCGACGGTCGGGGAGGCGCTGGCGGCGGTGTTTGAGGCGCGGCCGGCGTTGCGCGGCTACGTGCTGGACGATCAGGGTGCGCTGCGCCGCCATGTCGCGGTCTACATCGGAGGCGAAGCCGTGCGCGATCGGGTAAAGCTCAGTGATCCGATCGGCCCCGAGGACGACATCTACGTTTTTCAGGCGCTAACGGGGGGTTAGGAGAGGGGAATGGCAGAGCGGCTCTATGTCGGGACCCGCAAAGGGTTGTTTGAGCTCGCGCCCGATAACGGCCAGTGGGACATCGCCGCGACGCATTTTCTCGGCGATCCCGTCAGCGCGGTTTTGGCGCAGGGCGACACGGTCTACGCGGCGCTCGATCTCGGGCATTTCGGGGCAAAATTATGGCGCCGCGACGGCGCGGATTCGTGGCAGGAGCTGGCGGTGCCCGCGTTTCCGCCGAAGCCGGAGGATGCCGCAGACGACCCGCATCCCTGGTCCCTCGGCAAAATCTGGGTCATCGAGCCGGGTGGTGTCCCCGGGCGGTTGTGGGCCGGGACGATGCCGGGCGGGCTCTTCCGCTCCGACGATGGCGGCGAGTCCTGGTTGTTGAACGAGCCGCTGTGGTTTATGCCCGAACGCCGGCAATGGCAGGGCGTCGCCGGCGGCGAGCAGCCAGGCATCAGCTCGGTGCTGATCGACCCGCGTAATCCCGACGACATCCGCGTCGGCGTCTCGACCGCGGGTGTCTGGGCGAGCACCGATGGCGGCGCCTCGTGGAGCATCATCAACGAGGGCATGTACAACGAATACATGCCGCCGGAGCAGAAAGGCCTGCCGATCGCGCAGGACATCCATCGCCTCGCGCGCTGCGCCGCGCATCCCGAAATCGTGTGGTGCCAGCACCATAACGGTGTCTTTCGCTCCGAGGATCGCGGCCACAACTGGCATGAGATCACGGCGATCCGACCATCGAAATTCGGCTTTGCCGTCGCGGCGCATCCGCGCGATCCCGACACAGCGTGGTTTGTGCCCGCGGTCAAGGACGAACGGCGCATTCCGATGGACGGCAAGGTCGTCGTCGCGCGCACCCGAGATGGTGGCAGGAGCTTTGACGTATTGCGCAACGGGTTGCCGCAGCGCTACGCCTACGATCTCGTGTGGCGGCACGCGCTGGCGATCGATGCGAGCGGTGAGCGGCTCGCGCTGGGATCTACGAGCGGCGGGCTGTGGATCTCCGAAGATTGCGGCGACAGCTGGAGCGCGCCCGAAGCGCGGCTGCCGCCGATTTCTGTCGTGCGGTTCGCGAGTAACTGATCTGGCCAGGGCAGGGGAGTAGAACGACGATGCGGTTCATGGTGATGGTCAGGGCTAATAAGAACATCGAGGCCGGCGTCATGCCGACCACGGAAGAACTCGCCGCGATGGGCAAGTTCAACGAGGAGCTGGTCAAGGCCGGGATCATGCTGGCCGGGGAGGGACTCCACCCCAGCATGCGCGGCGCGCGCATCCAATTCTCGGGCGCGACGCCGGCCGTCATCAACGGCCCCTTCCCTGCCAACGAGCTGGTCTGCGGATTCTGGATGCTGCAGGCGAAATCGAGGGACGAGGTGCTCGATTGGATGAAGCGCGCGCCGTTCGGCGACGGCGCGGCGATCGAGATCCGCCAGGTGTTCGAGGCGGAGGACTTCGGCGCCGAATTGACGCCGGAGCTGAGAGAGGCGGAGGAACGCCTGCGAGCCGAGGCCGCGAGGCGGTAGTAGGCAAACCGGCGGCCATGGTGGCCGGCGATTATCACAGCAACAAGGGAACACACAGATGCGTTTGAACCCCTATCTGAGCTTCAACGGGAATTGCGCGGCGGCCTTCCGCTTTTACGAGAAGGTGTTCGGCGGCACGATCCCGATGACAATGACTTATGGTGAGTCGCCGATGAAGGATCAAACGCCGCCTGAAATGCGCGACAAGGTCATGCATACGCGCCTCATATCGGGCGATCTCGTGCTGATGGGCTCCGATGCGCCTCCGGGCCGCTACGAGGAAAGCAAAGGGACGACGCTGGCGCTCGCGGTCGACACCGCCGCGGAAGCGGAGCGCGTTTTCCATGCGCTGGCCGAGAAAGGCACGGTGACAATGCCCATCGCCGAGACCTTCTGGGCGGTGCGCTTCGGCATGCTGACGGACCAGTTCGGCACGCCGTGGATGGTCAATTGCGAAAAGCCGATGGGCTGAAGCAACGAGTCAGACGGACCAATATTAAGCCGGGCGCCCGGCCTTGTGCCGGGCACCCACCTCTTCGGCGCCGCGCCCGTTCCTGGTAAGTCGTCGGTGGCCGGGATAAGCCCGGCGACGGGGCTGTTAACATGCGGCGATGACCCAGAACATCTACGACAACGACGAATTCTTCGCCGGCTATTTGAGGCTGCCGCGCTCGGTCGCAGGGCTCGAGGGAGCGCCGGAATGGCCGGCGTTGCGCGCGATGCTGCCGGATTTGCACGGCCGCACCGTGCTCGATCTCGGCTGTGGCTTCGGCTGGTTCTGCCGCTGGGCGCGCGAGCAGGGCGCGGCATATGTCGCTGGCATCGATGTCTCGGAAAAGATGCTGGCGCGGGCGCGCGCCGACACGCAGGACGATTCGATCAGCTACACGCTTGCCGATATGGAGCGGATCGAACTGCCGCCCCAATCGTTCGGGCTCGTCTACAGCTCGCTGGCGCTCCATTACGTCGAGGAGCTCGACCGGTTGATGGCGGAGATGCATCGCGCGCTGATCGCGGGCGGCAGCCTCGTCGTCTCGGTCGAGCACCCGATTTATACCGCGCCGAGAAATCCCGGTTGGACGGGGGATGCCGCCGGTGGGAAATCATGGCCGGTCGACTCTTATCTCGATGAAGGCCCGCGCTCGACCGACTGACTGACCAAAGGCGTCATCAAGCACCACCGTACGCTCGCGCCAAGCGGTAGAGGCCGCCCAACCCGAGAGGGCTATTCGCCAAGCTCGATTCGCGTGCTAGCTTGCCGCCGGGCAGCAGACGGGAATCAACCCGCGACTACGCCCGGAACAGGAAGCCGGAGACAGACGCGGCATTCCCCGCGCCCGCTTCGGCCGGGAGGCGAACATGACGCGCAGACTGCGACTGTGCGCGGCAATTGGTGCAGGGGTGCTCGCGCTGGCGATAGCGCATGCGGCCGCGGCCCAAAAGCCGGGCGGCATCCTCAAATCCTATTCGATCGACAGTCCGGCGAGCATGTCGATCCACGAGGAGGCCACCGTCTTTGTCGTGCGCCCCATGATGGGCGTCTTCAACAATCTCGCCATCTACGATCAGCATGTGAAGCAGAACAGCCTGCAGTCGATCGAGCCCGAGCTCGCGACGAGCTGGGCGTGGGACGAGGAGAGCGGCCGCAAGCTGACCTTCAAATTGCGCGAGGGCGTCAAATGGCATGACGGTAAGGCGTTCACCGCCGCTGATGTCAAATGCACCTGGGATCTGTTGCTCGGCCGCGCCAACGACCGGCTACGGCTCAATCCGCGCAAGGCCTGGTACCGCAATCTCGACGAGGTCACGACATCGGGCGATTACGAGGTGACGTTTGTCCTGAAGCGGCCGCAGCCGGCGTTTCTGGCGTTACTGGCCTCGGGTTTCTCGCCGGTCTATCCCTGCCACGTACCGGCCAAGGACATGCGCCAGCGCCCGATCGGCACCGGCCCGTTCAAATTCGTCGAGTACCGGCCCAACGAGTCGATCAAGCTCGCGAAGAATCCCGATTACTGGAAGCCGGGGAAGCCCTATCTCGACGGGATCGAGTACACGATTATCAAGAACCTCTCGACGGCGATCCTGACTTTTGTCTCCGGCAAGCTCGATATCACGTTCGGCGGGGTGACCGTGCCGCTCGAGCGGCAGATCCGGGAACAAGCGCCGCAAGCGATCTGCGAGATGAACCCGACCAATGTCGGGCGCAACCTACTGATCAATCCCCAAGCGGCGCCGTTCAGCAACCGCGAGCTGCGCCGCGCGATGTCGCTCGCCCTCGACCGCCAGTCCTTTATCGACATCACCACTGAGGGCAAGGGCAATACCGGCGGCATCATGTTGCCGCCGCCGGAGGGCATTTGGGGGATGCCCCCGGAACTGTTGCAGACATTGCCGGGCTACGGACCCGATGTGCAGAAGAACCGCGCCGAAGCCCGCGCCCTCATGCAGAAGCTCGGCTACGGGCCCGACAAGCGGATCGGCGTCAGACTCGTGACGCGCGATATCCCGCCCTACCGCGACCCCGCGGTCATCCTGATCGATCAATTGAAACAGGTCTATATCGACGCCGAACTCGATCCGGTCGATACGACGCAGTGGTATCCGAAGATGAATCGCAAGGACTTCGCCGTTGCGCTCAATCTGACGGGCAACGGCATCGACGATCCCGACCAAGCGCTCTTTGAAAATTACGTGTGCGGCGCCGAGGGGAATTACAACGGCTACTGCAACCCCGAAATCGACAAGCTCGTCGATCTGCAATCGATGCAAGGCGATCCGCAAAAGCGCAAGGAGCTGGTCTGGGACATCGAGCGGAAGCTGGCCGAGGACGGCCCCCGCCCGATGATCTTCTACGCGCCGGCCGCTAATTGTCACCATCCCTATGTCAAGGGGCTGACGATCATGTCAAACAGCATCTACAACGGCTGGCGCATGGACGACGTCTGGCTCGATAAATAGGGTTAGGCCGCTACTCCGCCGCCTGCTTTTGCGGGCGGACGAATTTCTCGCGCATCGTGACAAATTCCTCCGCCGCGCTGGGGTGAAGCCCGACGGTCTGGTCGAACATGCGCTTTGAGGCGCCGCATTTCACCGCGATCGCGAGGCCCTGGATGATCTCAGGGGCATCAACGCCGATCATGTGGCATCCGAGCACGCGGTCGGTCTTGCCGTCGACGACAAGCTTCATAAACGTGCGCTCGTCGCGCCCCGAAAGCGTGTTCTTCATCGGCTTGAAGCGCGCGCAGTAGATGTCGACATCGTCGCCATATTGCCGGCGCGCCTGTTCCTCGCTGAGCCCGACCGTGCCGATCGGTGGCTGGCTGAACACTGCGGTTGGCACGTTCTCGTGGTCCATCTTGGTCGGGTTGTTGTTGTAAAGCGTCTCAGCGATGGCGCGGCCCTCGCCAATCGCGACCGGTGTCAAATTGAGCTGATCGGTAACATCGCCAATCGCGTAGATGTTGGGGATACTCGAACGTTGCCATTCATCGACCGAGACGGCGCCCCTCTCGTTCGTCTTGACGCCGACCGCATCTAGCCCGAGCCCTTTTGTGTTCGGCGCGCGGCCGGTCGCGTACATGACGAGATCGGCGGAGATCTCCTGGCCGATTGTCGTGAACACCGAATATCCCTCGCGCGGCGCTTTCTCGATGCGCGCGACCTGGGTGCGGGCATGGATCTCGATACCGCGCCCGCGCAGCTCCTGCGCCAGCGCGACGCGCAGATCGTCGTCAAACCCGTGGAGCAGTTCCTCGCGCCGGATGATTTCGACGACGTCGCTGCCGAAACCGCGGAAGATACCGGCGAACTCGACCGCGATATAGCCGCCCCCGACGATGACGATCTTGCGCGGCAGCGTCGGCAGATCGAGCGCCTCGTTCGATGAGATGACATGCTCGATGCCGGGGATGTTCGGCACCGTTGGATGGCCGCCGGTCGCGACCAGGATATTTTCGGCGGTGTAGCGCCGCCCGCCGACTTCGATGGTGTGCGGGTCGACCAGGACCCCGCGGCCCTCGATGATCTCGACGCCGCTGTTCCTCAGCATGTTGACGTAGATCTGCTCGAGCCGGTCGAGCTCCTTGTTTTTGGCGGCGATCAGGGTCGGCCAATCGAAGGTCGCTGGCGGCACGTGCCAGCCGAAGCCCGCCGCATCGGCGAAGGCGTCCGAGAATTGCGCGCCATAGACCAGCAGCTTTTTCGGCACGCAGCCGCGCAACACGCAGGTGCCGCCGATCCGGCTCTCTTCGATAATCGCGACCCTGGCGCCATAGCTGCCGGCGCGGCGGGAGCTGGCGACGCCGCCGGAGCCGGCACCGATCGTGATCATGTCGAAATCATAGCGCGCCATGCCGGGTCTGCTCCGTGATCCTGGGTTGGTAACCTAACTGGTTCTCATAACCGTGCTCCCGCCGCAAGCCGCGGGATGGGTCGTATATGGTTACGGGCCGAGGTGGAGCGCGTAGATATCGCGGGGCTCGCGCACGCCGCGCAGGGTTTGGGG
>VAZF01000077.1 GCA_005888425.1 Alphaproteobacteria bacterium | reverse complement strand
GCAAATGCGGGGGGCGACTCCTCCTCGAAGTAGCAGCTTTTCAGCCAGCAATCCCCTCACCCGGTCGGGTGGGGGGATTGTCGTTGCGCCTATTTGAATTCGATCTGCGGGGTTTCGCCGGGCGCGACCTGCGGCACCTCGATCTGGATCTTGTTCGGATCGAGCTGGCTGCCGGTATCGAGCGAAGCGAGCACCATCGCCGGAAAGGCGATGACCAGCGACACCATCACCAATTGCATCAAGACAAACGGCACGGCGCCCCAATAGATCTGCGCCGTCGTGACCGGCTGTATCAGCCTGCCGGTGACACGGTCGATGACAGCGCGGATCGGCGCGACGCTGCGGAAATAGAACAGCGCAAAACCGAAGGGCGGGTGCAGAAACGAGGTTTGCATGTTGACCGCGAGCAAAACGCCGAACCAGACGAGATCGATGCCGAGCTTGTCGGCCACCGGGCGCAACAGCGGGATCACGATAAAAGCCAGCTCGAAATAATCGAGAAAGAAGGCCAGCACGAAAACCATCGCGTTCACGACGATCAGGAAACCGACCTGACCGCCGGGAAGGCTCGTCAGCAGGCTCTCGACCCAGAGATCGCCATTGACGCCGCGGAACGTCAGCGTGAAGACCGACGAACCGATCAGGATGAAGATAACAAAGGCCGACAGCCGCGCCGTTGAATCCATCGCCTGACGCAATAGCGGCCAGCTGAGCCGGCGCTTTGCGAATGCCATGATCAAGGCACCCGAGGCGCCCATTGCACCGCCCTCGGTCGGTGTCGCGATGCCGACAAAGATCGTGCCGAGCACGAGAAAAATGAGCGCCAGCGGCGGCATCATGACGATGACGACCTGCTGTGCGAGGCGGCTGAGCAGGCGCAGATTTAGGAGGCGATCGGCGCCCGCGATCAGATAGACGCCGAGGCCGGCCAAGCCGGCGGCCCAGATCGCGTGCATCCGGTAGGTCAGCAGATAGGCAGCGGCGACGGTGACGACCGTTATTGCGGCGAGCGAGCGATAGCCGGCCCGGCCGTCATCCTCGCGCAGGGTCAGCGCATCGATCGGCAACGCCGGCGCCGCTTCCGGCTTGACGATCGTCATGACGAGCACGAAGAGCGCATAGAGCGCTGCGAGCGACAGCCCGGGGATAAAAGCGCCCTCGTACATGTCGCCGACCGAGCGGCCGAGCTGGTCGGCCATGACGATCAAAACAAGGCTCGGCGGGATGATCTGCGCCAAGGTGCCGGAGGCCGATATGACGCCCGCCGCGAGTCGCCGGTCATAACCGTAGCGCAGCATGATGGGCAGCGAGATGAGGCCCATCGAGATGACCGAGGCGGCCACGACACCGGTCGTCGCCGCCAACAATGCGCCGACAAACACAACCGCATAGGCGAGCCCGCCGCGCACCGGCCCGAACATCTGGCCGATCGTCTCGAGCAGATCCTCGGCCATGCCGCTGCGTTCGAGGATCAACCCCATAAAGGTGAAGAACGGGATCGCCAGCAGCGTGTCGTTGCGCATGATGCCGAAGACGCGCTCCGGCAAGGCCTGCAGCAATTGCGGCTGCAACAGGCCGAGATCGATCGCGATGATGCCGAAGAAGAGGCCGTTGGCAGCGAGCGAGAACGCGACGGGATAGCCGAGCAGCAGAAAGACAACAAGCGCGCCGAACATCAGCGGCGCGAGGTTGGCGACGAGAAGAGCCGTCACGGCTCCGCCGCCGTCTTTATCGTTTCGTCGAGTATCGGGTCCTGATGCCTTTCGGCCAGGTCCGGGATGTGACCGGATAGAAACCCGATGCGCTTGATGATCTCCGACACGCCCTGCAGGACCAGCAGAAAAAAGCCGATCGGGATCAGGATCTTGACCGGCCAGCGCAACAGCCCGCCGGCATCGCTCGAATATTCGTTACGCTCGATCGATTCGACGACGATCGGCCAGGACAGCACCATGATGATCAGCGCCATCGGCAGCAAAAAGAAGACGCTGCCCAACAGGTCGATCCAGGCACGCATCCGCGGCGACAGATGGCCGTAGAGGACATCGATGCGGACATGCTCGTTGTGCAAGAGCGTGTATCCGGCGGCGAGCAGAAACACCGCCGAAAACAGGTACCACTGCAGTTCGAGCCAGGCGTTCGAGCTCATATCGAACGTGTAGCGGACCACCGCATTGCCGGCGCTGACGACGACCGCGGCCAGGACCAGCCAATAGACGAGGTGCCCGACCTGCTCGTTCAGCCAGTCGATCGCGCGGCTCAGGCGTAGCAGAACACCCACTCGATACTCCCGAGTGCCTAATTCGTAGTCATATAGAGAACTGGTCGCGAAGGGCCAATCGCGACGAAAGGTGTAGTGGTTACGCTCTGGGCGCTAGCCGGCTGAGGGCGGCGCCTGCGGATGCAGCACGAACCCGGCCGGCCGGCCGGCAAGGCGGGCCGCCTCGGCGGGCGCCAACGCAGCGTCCCAGGCATTCGCGTCAAAGCGCATGCCGTTGACCCGATCGGCCTCGCGCGAGACGACATAGAGCAAGGGCGGCACCATCTCCTCCGGCTCGACGAGGCGGGCGGCGCGGCCCTCGCGGCTCATCTGCCGCATCTCGTCGGCCATCCCCGGCGTGTTGGCCCCCGCCCCCGGATTGACGATGTTGATTGTGAGCCCGGTGCCCTCGACGTCCTTCGCCCAGACCTCGCTCGCCATTTCGAGCGCGGCCTTGGAGGCGCCATAGGGGTGCGTGCCGACCCGGTTCATCGTGTCGAGCTTTGTCGTGACATTGACGATGCGGCCCCAGCCCTGCGCCACCATGGCAGGCGCGACCCGGCGCGACAGGCGATCGCCGGCGAGGTAATTCGTCACGATGACGTTTTCGACGATCTCGTCCGGGACCTCCCAGAAGCGCTGAATCGTCGGACGGCGAAAGCGCGCCGGGTCGATATAGGTGAAGGTCAGCCCGGCATTGTTGACGAGGATGTCGAGGCTGCCGAAACGGGCACGGATCTCGGCGACGATGCGGTCGCATTCCTCGGGTTTGCGCAAATCGGCGACAAGCGGCCAGACCCGGTCGCGGAGTTGCTGTTCCGCGGCAGCGGCGTTCAACTCCGGGATGTCGGCTTCGATGTGCCCGACTGCCGCGACGCGATGCCCGGCTTTCGCCAAACCCAATGCCATCGCGCGGCCGAGACCGCGTAGCCCGCCCGTGACGATCGCGACCCGGTGTTCTGACATTGATTTCACCACAGAGACACAGAGAGCACAGAGAAGACATTACAGCACAAAACGTCGAATCCCGTCCTTCAGAACCACAGTATGGAAATTGAGCAGCAATCCGGTCTTATACCCGCCAAGACGGAGATAGCTGAGGATTTGAGCATCATGGATCGGCAAGAGCCGCTCGACGGCTTTTACCTCCAGCACCAATTCATTCTGAACAATAACATCGAGCCGATAACCGCAGTCCAGCCGAGTACCTCGATAGATGAGCGGTAACGGGACCTGCCGCGCACAGGGCAGACCGGCATGCTTCAACTCGAGACACAGGCATTCCTCGTAAGCAGATTCCAACAAGCCCGGACCAAGGGCACGATGAACATCAATCGCGCAGCCAATCACACGCTCGGTCAGCGGGTCGCGTGAGGATGGGCTCTCCACGTTTTCTCTCTGTGTCCTCTGTGTCTCTGTGGTGAAACAGAATTTTAGACCTGGGCGAGGCGCATCGGATCGCCGGCGAAAGCCGGCATGATCTCCTCGGCGAAGGTCCGGAGCCCCGCGACCGAAGCGCCGGGCGCCGCAAACAGCACATTCTGGATGCCGCCGGCTTCGAGCCGCTTCAGCCGCGCGATGATTTCCTCGGGCGTCCCGAGCAGCGGCGCGTCGTCGAGCTCGAAGGCGTCGGCATCGTCCTTGATATGATGATAGCGCTCGGCGCCGGGGCCGCGCGCGAGATCGCCGATATTCTTCAAGACCTCGCGGCGCGTCGCGATCGCGCGCTTGCGCTCTTCCTCGTTATGGACGATCTGCAGCCCGCGCGTGACCCCGACCATCATCGGATCATAGCGGCGGCCGACCCGCTCGCATTCTTCGCGGAAGATGCGCACCCGGTCGATGATGACATCGACCGGCGCAATCTGGTCGAGCAGCAAATTGTAGCCCTCGCGCGCCGCCCGCTCGATCGACTCCTTGCTGCCGGCGCCAAGCCAGAAGGGCGGGTGCGGCTGCTGGATCGGAGCCGGCTCGACGACGATGTTGTCGTAATGCCACCAGCGGCCCTCATAAGAGAACCGACCCTTGCTGGTCCAGGCGCGGCGGATCACGTCGATCGCCTCGTCGAACCGCGCGGTCGCCTCCTCCTGCGGGATGCAGAAGCCGGAAAATTCATAGGGGCGGTAGCCCTTGCCGACGCCGAAATCGAGGCGGCCGTTCGACAATAGATCGAGGGTCGCGGCCTCCTCGGCGACCAGCACCGGGTTGTGCCAGGGCAAAACGACCACGGCGGTGCCCAGGCGGATGCGCTCGGTGCGCGCCGCCAGATAGGAGAGCAGGTTCAAGGACGCCGAGACCTGGCCGAAGCCGGTAAAATGGTGCTCGACGAGGAAGACACTCGAAAAGCCGAACCGCTCGGCCTCGATGATGTAGTTGATAAAAGAATGGTAGCCGTCGCTGTCGCCGGCCGGGCCGCCGCGCGCGCGGGCCCCGCCGAAGAGTCCGAATTTCATCGCTCTACCGCTCCGTGTTAGCCGCGTGCGGACGGGCGCTTCGCGCCGCTCCGATAGGGCGAATATAGGCAGCGTCCCCAGCAGGGTCGAGGCAGCCCGGCCCATCGGCTTCGCCTGCAAATGCAGGGTGTTTGCAGGCGCTTGGTTCACTATGGGAAGGGACGGGCAATCAATCTGGATTACCCATCCTGCGCCTTTATACCACAATATATCCGGATTGTCAAGCGGAAAATTGCGGGGCCGCGACTCTCGCCAAGAACCCTCGATAACCTATCGCATTCGCAATTTTGTGATTAATCGCGGTCAGCGGCGCCGGGCGGCGAGGATCGCGACGGGGTAGGCGTATTCGAGCGTATCGCCGCCCTTTGATCCCGCTGGCCGCTGGACCGGGATGCCAAGGCTGTCATCGGTGATGGCGGTCTCGAACATCGCGATGATCTTCTTGTCGTCGCCGGGGTTCGGGAAGGAGCGAGCCAACAGGTTCGTCACCGTATCGCGCAATTCGTAGAAGCTGGTGCGCGGCTCGCCGAGCCCGGCGGTCCGATAGAGAGCTTTCAGCTCGGCGAGCGCGAGCGAGCGGGCATGCGAGGGGTCGCGCAGCCTTTCGAGCCGGTTGAACGCGGCGGCCTTGGCGGGGTCTTCGGAGACGTAGGTGTCGACCACAACAATGCGGCCGCCCGGCGCGCAGACGCGCACCATTTCGCGGAACACCGCGGCCGGGTCGAGAAAGTGATGCATCGCAAAGCGGGTGACGACGATCGTAAAGGCGCTGTCCGGATAGGGCAGATGCTCGACCTCGCCTTCCTGCCACGAGATGTTCGTGATGCCCTTCTCGGCAGCGAGGGCGCGGGCGCGCTCCAGCATCGCCGGTGTCGCATCGATGCCGGTGGCGTGCCGCAGATATGGCGCGAAGGCGCAGACGACGATGCCGCCGCCGCAGGCGAGATCAAGGAGCCTGTCGTCGGGGCCGGGCCGCGCGGCGTCGATGATCAGCTTCAACGCCGCCTCGTTCGCGATCGGTGCAGCGGTCGAAAATGGGGTCGCCTGCCGGGTGAACTGGTCGCGGATCAGATCCTGGTGCGCCGCATCGGTCATTTGCTTGCTCCTGTGTAAGACCCTCACCCGGCTTCGGGTTTTGCCCGCAGCCGCCCTCGCCCGCGGCGCGGGAGAGGGTTTATGAACGGAATTGCGGGGCGACCTGGCGCATGAAGAGCTCCAGATTTTGTGTCGCGAGCGCGTGCGGCATCGGCCCCATGCGAAAGACCGCGATGATGCCGCCGAGGCCGAGCCGGTCGAGCGCGGCAATGTCTTCGGCAACGCGCGCCGGGGAACCATAGATAACGCCGTCGCCCCGGCCGGTGCGCGTGCCCGGCAAATCGCTCGGCGGCACCTCGATGCGCATGCCGGTATCGCGGAAGATGCGGTTGCGCATCTCGGCGCGCGCTGTCGTCATCGTCTCGAAGGCGGGGAGCGCGATGCGCTCGGCTTCGGTGTCGGTCTCGGCGACGAAAACGTTGCGCCACACCCAGCTCGCCTCGAGATTGCGCGCGACCGCCTCGTCGCCATAGCCGGCGCCATGCATCGTTTCCGTAT
>VAZF01000076.1:1522-11277 GCA_005888425.1 Alphaproteobacteria bacterium | reverse complement strand
CCCGCGTCGAGGCGGCGAACACGTCCGAGCCGGAATTGGGCTCCGACAGGCCGATGCAGAAGCACAGCTCGCCCGAGGTGATGCGCGGCACGATCGACCGCTTTATCTCCTCCTGGCCGTAGCGCAGGATCACGGGGCCGCTCTGCCGATCGGCTGTCGAATAGGCGCGGGTCGGCGCGCGATGCGCCAGCATTTCCTCGATGACGACATAGCGTTCGAGGTGCGAGCGCTCGTGGCCGCCGTATTCTTTTGGCCACGTCATGCCGATCCAGCCCTTGGCGCCGACCTTGCGGGCAAAGGCTTTGGCAATCGAGAACGGCGCCCGCTCGCTGTCGGGCGCGAACGTGCCGGCCTCGATCTCCTGGCGCAGGAAGGCGCGCACCTCCTGGCGCAATTCCTTTGCCTCGGGCGGCAAATCGACCGGATCAAAATGGAAATTGTAGGCCATCGCCGTCTCGCAGTCCTGTCGTTAGGTGCCTTGCGTTAAGAAGGGCCAGAGCTCCTCGGCGCCCTGCTCGGCGACCAGCTTGCCGAGCCGCCCGGCCCACAGCGTCTCGTTGCCGAACTCCTCGCGCCAGGCCCATAGCCGCCGCGTCGCGTGATGCAGCGAATGCTCGTAGGTGAAACCCATCGCGCCATGCACCTGATGCGCAATCGCTGCGCCGTTCGAGGCCGCTTCGCCGACCCGCACCTTGGCGACCGCGACATCGAGGAGGGCCCGCTCGCTCGCCGGCCCTTCGAGCGCGATCGTCTCGGCCGCGCCGTCGGCGGCGGCGCCTGCGGCCGCGACTTCAGCCGCCAGCGTCGCGAGGTTGTGCTGCACCGCCTGGAACTTGGCGATCGGCCGGCCGAACTGGACCCGGTCGAGCGACCACTGCACCGACTGGTCGAGGATGTGTTCGAGGGCGCCCGCCATCTGCTGCGTCCGCACCGCGGCGCCGAGCCGCGCCAGCGTCACGGGGTCGAGCCCCGCTGGCGCTGCGCCGGTCGCGATCGGCGTTGCGCCGTCAAAGCTCACGGTGTCCTGCGGCTCGCCCGCGAGGCTTGTGCCTTCGCGGATGTTCAGCCCTTCGGCCGAAACCAAGGCCACCGTCGGCGCGCCGTTTTTCTTCGCGATCACCGCGATGTGTTTCGCTGCGCGGGCAAACGGGATATGCCGCGCGCGTCCGTGCAATTTGTCATCCGCGCCGAGCGTGAGGTTGCCGTCCTCATGCACCGGCGCGATCGTCATCGGGCCCGGTGGCGCGCCGATCCCGGCCTGCGCCAAGAGCCACCCCGCCATTAAGGTCTCGGCGAGCGGCACCGGCGCCGCGAACCGCCCGGCGGCGCGCAATACCGCAAACCCATCCAGCATTTCGGCGCCCGCCCCGCCGAGATTGTCCGGGACCCAGGTCAGGGTCAGCCCGGACTCCTCGAGCGCATTCCACAGCTCCGCCGGCCAATGCCCTTCCTCGGCCGCGTTGACGGTCTGGGGCTCGCAAAGATCGGCAAGGATGCGGGTCGCGGTATCGACGATGATGTTGTCGCTCATGCGCTTCCTGGGGCGGCAGTCCGGGGGCTCGGGCGGTCTCGCGGATCGAAGCATGCCCCCGCCGCCTTGACAAGCGCGCGGGGACAAGGCGGGCGCGGGCGGCATGGAGTTGCTACAGCTACTCCGGGCGGCAGCGGAGGAGGCTGATCGGCTTCAAGGTCATGACGACCTCGCCGCTTTGGTTCAGCACCTCGGCGAAGCTGTGCACGACGCCCTGCTCCGGTTTCGAGCGCGAGCGGCGCGCCTTGGTAACGGTGACCCGCACCCGGAGCACATCGCCTGGCCGCACCGGCCTCACCCAGCGCAATTCGTCGATGCCGGGCGAAGCGAGGCTCGATGCCGGTGATAGAAAATGCGCTGCAAAGAGCCGCATCATCATCGCCGCGGTATGCCACCCGCTGGCGATCAGCCCGCCGAAATAGCCGCGCGCCGCCGCCTCAGGATCGGTGTGCATCGCCTGCGGATCGTATTTGCGGGCGAATTCGAGGATCTCGGCCTCGGTGACCGCGATTCCACCGCCCTCGAACACCGCGCCCGGCGGGTAGTCCTCGAAATAGCGCTCGGCCATCAGGCGGCCCGCGGGTCAGGGAAGTCGATCAGCTTTACCTCCTCGCTCGCGAGATCGAGGACGGCACAGCTCAATTGGCGCCCGTTCCTGTGGTCGCGTGCTTCGCCAGCCGAACCGGGATTGATAACCAAGACGTTGCCGATCCGGCGCGCCAGCTGCTGATGGGTATGGCCGTAGAGCACGATATCCGCCTCAGCCTCCCCGAAGCGCGCCAGCAGGGCACTCTCGGGATGGACATAGGCGCCGCGCGGCTCCCATGGGGTCGAATGCACGATTAGCACATTTCTGCCATGCGCCCTAAGCTCGGCTCGATGCGGCCGGCTGGCGAGCCATTCCGTCAGCGCCGGGTCGACGCCGTCGCGGGCCCGGGCGCGTTCGCCCTGCGGCCCGAAGAAGTACTCTTCGTGGTTGCCCAAGATGACCCGCGCCCCCCGTTCCTTGAGCAGCCCCACGACCTCGTTCGAGAAGCGGTACTCGTAGATGCTGTCCCCGAGGCAGATCAGGTCATCGACATCGCCCATCAGCGCGAGCGCTTGGCGCAGCCCGGCGGCGTTGCAATGAATGTCGGAAACGATTCCCAGTTTCACTTAACCATGTCCGTTGTTGCGCCGCCGCCACGGATCGGCTTTTTAGCCGGAATTCGCGTAACGCTTTCGCTAATCGGTTCATTCATTAACTTGAAAGTAAACCTAAGCGCTCCTTCTTTTGGTTTCGTACGAGGGGTAGGGATCGGTGTCTAAGTCTCGGGCGTTCTCCGCTGCGGGGTGCTCATCGCGCCACGACCATCCGCATCGGGTGCCGCTTGGCACCATTCCAGGGTAATTCTGCGAGAGTAAGCTATGGCCATTGCGGACAACGTATTGGGACGGCTTGTGCGTTTCAATGCGGCGCGTGGCAAGACCGGCGATCGGGAGCCCGGTTCCTTCCGGCGGGGTCTCGGCGCCGTGCTGCTGCGCGGCATCGGCGTGCTACGCTGGATGGTGGTGCTGGCGATCCTGGCGCTGATCGGCTGGGGCGTTCATTACGAGATGCGCACCTCCTATCTGGAGGCGTGGATCTTCACCCGGCTCGACCGCGGCATGTCGTTCGCGGCTCAGCCCGGCCCCAGCGAGGCGATCCGCTTCCCGAAACATGGACCCTATGACGAGCGGCTCGGCTATGTCGCGCTGCCGAAGTTCACCGAGGCTCTCGAGCAGCGCCATTTCACGGTCGAGCGGCAGTTGCGGTGGTCGAAGGGGCTCGACCGCTTTGTCGGTTTCGGCGCCTTCCCGATCTACGCGGAAAAGGACCGCGCCGGACTGCGGATTTTCGACCGCAACGGTGACGAGGTCTACGGCACCCGGTTCCCGCTGAATGCATTTCGCGATTACGCCAGCATCCCGCCGCTGGTCGTGAACAGCCTGTTGTTCATCGAGGACCGCTATCTCTTCGATAACCGCTACCCCGAACACAACGCCGCGGTCGAATGGAACCGCTTCGCGCTGGCGGTCTTCGGCCGCGTCCTGCGGTTCGTGGTACCCGGCTTCAATGAGGGCGGCGCCAGCACGCTGGCGACGCAGATCGAGAAATTTCGCCATTCGCCCAACGGTCTAACCGGCGGGGTGGGCGAAAAGTTGCGGCAGATGCTGACCGCCTCGGCGCATGTCTACATCAACGGCGCAAATACGATGGATCGGCGCCGTGAGATCGTTACGACCTATCTCAATTCGACGCCGCTCAGCTCCTTCCCCGGCTATGGCGAGGTGATCGGCCTGCCGGACGCGCTCTACGTCTGGTTCAGCACCGACTTCAACGACGCCGCCAAGGTTCTGACCGGCACGCCCAAGAACAAGAAAGAGTGGGCTCGCAAGGGCGAGATTTATCGCCAGGTGCTGGCGCTGCTGCTCTCCGGCCGCCTGCCGAGTCATTACCTGATCAGCGATCGCGAAGGCCTCGGCGAATTGTGCGACCGCTATCTCTGGGCGCTCTACGACGCCGGCTACATCGACCGGAACCTGCGTGACGCGACGCTCGATGCCGAACTCAAATACCGCAAGGACCCGCCGCCTATCACCCAGGTGTCCTGGGTCAAGCAGAAGGCGACCGAGGAAACGCGCTCCCGGCTGATGACGCTGCTCAGCCAGCCGAGCCTTTACTCGCTCGACCGTCTCGATTTGAGCGCCGAGACGACGGTGGACACCGCGGCCCAGGCGCGCGTTACCGCTGTCCTGCAGAAACTGTCCGACCCGAAATTCGCCCAGCAGATGGGCATGGTCGGACACCAGCTGCTCCCTGCCGGCAAGATCATCGACAAGATGACCTACAGTTTCGTGCTGTATGAGCGCCGTCCGGACGGCAACCACCTGCGCATCCACGCCGACAGCATGAACAAGCCGTTCGACAT
The DNA here is from genome assembly GCA_005888425.1 of Alphaproteobacteria bacterium. GTDB lineage: Bacteria > Pseudomonadota > Alphaproteobacteria > ATCC43930 > CGMCC-115725 > DATARH01. The sequence goes on along the minus strand of VAZF01000076.1, from coordinate 6,795 downwards.
CAATACCGGTGCCAAGCTGCAGCTCGGCTCGACCGCCAAATTGCGCACCCTGGTAACCTATCTCCACATCATGGAGACGCTGCACCAACGATTTGTCGGCTTGAAGCCGGCCGAATTGACGCGCATCGCCGCGAAGTCCCAGGACGTTTTGACCCAATGGGCCGCCAACTACATGGCGAAGGCCTCAGACCACAGCCTCCAGGCGATGCTCGACGCCTCGGCGTTGCGCACCTATTCGGGTTCTCCCGAGAGTTTCTTTACCGGCGGCGGCATGCAGGGCTTCGGGAATTTCGACAGCGATGAAAACGGCGGCAGCTACAGCGTGATCGACGCCTTCAAGCATTCGGTCAACCTGTCCTTTGTTCGCATCCTGCGCGACATCGCCAACTACTATACGGCCGAGAACGGCATCGACGCGAAGCGGCTCCTGGACGAGGAAGACACGCCGGAGCGCGAGGCCTATCTGCGCCGCTTTGCCGATGCCGACGGCAAGCGCTTCATGTGGCGTTACTACAAGGATTTCCGTGGCCTCAATCCGGATGAGGCCATGGATCTCTTAATCCGCCACACCCGTCGCACGCCGCGAGCCCTGTCCGCGATCTATCTGACGTTCCATCCCGATGCGCGGCTCGCCGATTTCCGCGATTATCTCGCCGCCAATCTCAGAGGTGCGTTCTTGAGTCAGGAACAGCTCTGGGAAATGTATACGAGCCTGTCGCCGGAGAAGATGTCGCTGGCTGACCGCGGCTATGTCGCGGGGATTCATCCGCTGGAATTGTGGCTCGTCAACTATCTGAAGGACCATTCCGGCGCGAACTGGAACGAGGTCGTCGACGCCAGTGCGGATGTCCGCCAGGATATTTACGGATGGCTGTTCAACGGCAGCCTCACCAAGCAGGATACCCGTATCAGGATCCTGATCGAGCAGGACGCCTTCCAGCGGATCTGGGAAAACTGGCGCCAATACGGCTACCCGTTCGGCCATCTCGTGCCGTCGCTCGGCACCGCGATCGGCGCCTCGGGCGACCGGCCCGACGCGCTCGCCGAGCTGATGGGCGTCATCATGAATGACGGGGTGCGGATGCCGTCGATCTCGATCGAGCGGCTGCGCTTTGCCGAGGCCACGCCTTACGAGACGGTCATGAAGCGCTCCGCGGAGCCCGATCGCGTCATGTCTCATGAGGTGGCGGAAGTTGCGAAGCGCGCGCTGACGGGCGTTGTCCAGGAAGGCACCGCGCGCCGCCTCATCGGAACCTACAAGGCGGCAGACGGCACGGCTCTGCCGGTCGGCGGCAAGACCGGCACCGGCGACAACCGTTATCACCATTTCGGCGCGGGGGGCGGGATCACCGGCTCACGCGTCGTCGACCGCACCGGCACGTTTGTCTTCTTCCTCGGCGACCGCTTTTTCGGCACGGTGACCGCCTATGTACCGGGGCCGGAGGCGGCGCGCTTCTCCTTTACGAGCGGTCTCGCGGTGCAGCTGCTCAAAGTCCTCGAACCCGAGCTGCGGCCGCTGATCAGCACGCCTCCCACGCCGGACGGCAAGCCGGTCGCCGACGCCTCGCAGCACTCCTGAGCTTCGCTTCGACGGCAGAGAAAGTCACTGCTTCGCGATGATCGCGACTGTTCTCTGCGCGCCAGTGGCGTCCGTTATGACTAGGTTGTAGGCGCCCGGGCGGAGTGGCGCAGAAGTTTTGACTGTGACGGCGGGGCCGACGATGGTGGCGTGGATTGCTCCCGGGTTGAGCCCGGACGAACCCGCTGCGATTGTGATTTCCGGCACATACGGCGCCGTTCCGCCAAGAATAGCCGCCGCCGTGCTGTTCTGGGTGAGGCCGATCGTCAGCGTCGCCGGCGATATGATCAGCGGCCCCCCGGAGACGCCGCAGCTGAAGCTCGGCAATGCCGCCGGGGTCGTGACAGTGGGCAAGGTCCGCAGCGCCGCTTCAGCGATTTGAATATCCGTATGCAATTTACCGACAAACCTTGGCAACGGGCGGAGGCGTCAGCGAAATCTTCGCGAATGCCGAGCCGTCGGGCAGGGCTACGTTCAACTGGTCTACTGTGGTTTGCAGGACGGAATTCACGGCGATTTTGACCGCCGCATTGACACTTGCTGCCGGGATGCTGACCCGGGAGAACCAGTACTTCGCGTCCGTGAGATCGGCTACGGCATCGGCGAGCGCGTCGTCTTGAATGTTCGCGGATACGGCTATGGCGCCCTCCAGGGCATGTATGTCGTCGGCAACCGGGGCGAGGACCGCATCTCTGTCCTTCACCGGCAGATAGGCGGCTTCGGCCTGTGACTCGACGCACAGCAACGCGTCGAGCCCCCGGTTGATGATCAGCTGCTGTTGCTTGAGAGTCAGGGTGGATTCAACGCCAATCAGCGCTGCCGACAAAAGCCCGGCTGTTACCTGCGTGTGATGTCCCCATTTCAACGTTGTGGCTAAGGCGGTGGTAACGAGCCCACCGACGATTCCTGCTGCTAGACCCATATCCAGATAGCGCAGATTATCGCGTTGAACGATCAGGTCGTGGCGTACAACCGCGAGGTATGCCCGGCCGTCGGCAATTGTTTCGAGTGGCGGGACTGTCGGTCTCGCGCGATCGACGGCTAAGCTCGTCGGGTAATCGGCAAACGAACAGCCGAGAAGGCTGGTGATGGCAAGAATGGCCGCTGCCCTAAATACTGATCGCTTGGACGTGGTTGGGCCGCCGACCGTTTGATTGGTGGCCCACTTTGCGCAGCACAGCAGCCGAAGGTTCATCCCGCCTCCCCTGCGCGAAAACGAATGAGTGAGTCGCGCTTTTTCAAAAATCTTGCTATACGCGCTCTGGTTGCGCAACTACCAATCGAGCACTTCTGATCGTTGCGCCTTGGGCCGGGCCGCGATCCGCGCTATCGCGGCGATCTTTGCGAAACACCTCAATCTCTAAGCCTCAGGCTGGAGGAGGTGGCGACGGCGATCATCCTCGATGACACGAGCGCGTTAAGGTGAGGGGATCCCCTAAGACAGCAGCCCGTTCTCGCGAACGGACATGCAGGTCAACAATTGCCGGGCCGCCGCGGCTTCTTCTTCGGGGCCGCCAACGGCCCACGTGCCCCAAGTCCTGAGACTGAGACTGAGGCGGCTTACTCGGCCGGCGCGCGTGCCGTCCGTCGCACCGCGGCGGTCGCCGTGATGTTGCGCCTCGCCTCCGCATCGTGCTCCGGGTGCAAGGTCCCCATCAGCCGGTCCCAAAGCGTGAAATGGGTGGCGTAGTTGCAGCGGAAATAGCGGTGGTGCTGGTCGTGATGCGTAACAGAAACCAGCGGTGAGGGGGGCCGGCACCAGCTCCCGCCATGCTCCCAGCCGCTATGCCCGATGACCCCGGTCACCTGGTCGTAGAGCTTGTGCGCTAAGAGCACCGCCGGCGCTGCCGGGATCAGGAAGTGCGCGACGAGCCAATAGGATTGCAGAAACAGATTGTCGACGAGCCGGTCGCTGTTATTCGACCACGCGACCGGGGTCACGGTCAGGTGGTGCCAGCGGTGCACCCAGGGATATAGCGCCGGCGTGTGGATCAGCCGGTGAAACCAGTAGAACCAGGTGTCGAACAGGATCAGCGAGCCGAGAAAGGCCAGGATGCTGCCGGCAACACCGCCGAACGGCCGGAGGCCCCAGCCGAACTCGGCATAGAGCCAGTGCCCAGTGCCGAACATCGCCGCGATCGCGAAGAGTGACAGCAGGCTCTGGCGCTGGTCGCGGCGGATCAGGTGCTGTGGCGTTTCGCGCGCCTGGATTTTCGCGGCGGCAATTTGCCGGTTGAGCCGCGCGACGGCAAAGCAGGTCGCGCCATAAGTCGCGACGAGGATCGCGTATACCGCCGCGACCGTCGCAATCCAGGAAATCGCCCTCTCCAGCGCCATCTACGCGCTCTCGCCGCTTGCCTGCCGAGCTTACGCCTTAGCACGCCAGCAACGAAACGTGGACGGCCTAAAGCCCTCTGTCCGCGAGAAAGGGCTCTGGGCTAAAGTGACTAATGCGTGAGGTAAGTTTCTCCTCAACGTGCGGCGGGCGCCTTACCCTGCGGCGCGATCACGCAGATCGCCTTGGGCTCGTCGACGCGCAGCACAATGCTTTCGCTGACATAGAGCTGATAATGGACGCCGTCCTGGCTGCTGTATCCGGCCTGCAGATCCTGGCCGAGGACCAGGACGCCGGCGCGCGTATCCACCAGCACGCCGCCCGGGATCGGGGCCTTGTAGATGCCGGCCGTGCACAGCCGCCGCAAATGCTCGAGCGCCATGACGTCGCTGCCGGGGAAGAGCCGGAACAAATTGTTATAAAGCGCCGGCGCCAACGCCAGCGCATAGGGGCCGCGATAGGCGCTGTTGTCGAGCTGGGTCGCGGCGGCGAGCACGTCCTGCAGGGCATGGTCCGGCGCCGCCCAGTCGCTGCCGGGGACCTGTTGATGTCCCTCGATCGTCAAGAGGCCCGCAAGCCCCATCGCGGGCTGCCCGCTATAGATCATCTCCTCTTCGCGGTTCGCGACCGCTTCGGCCGCGTCCTGGGCCGGGCTGAGATCGAGCGGCTGCCCGTTCATGACATAGGCCGAGACGCGCCTGATGCTGAGCTGGAAACTCTTGCGCAGCATCGGAAGCGGGATCGCCCGTCCCATGACGGCGCCGGCCTCCTCGGGTCCGGGCTGGCGGCAGTAATCGTCATTGCCGACCTCGATCGTGGTGAGCCCCACCCCGAACGGTCCTTCGAGATCGAGATAACGCCGCGCCGTCAGCTGATCGCGTGCCGCGCTTGCCGCGGCCTCATCGATCATCTGCCAGACTTCGCCCGGGAAGGGCGCCTGGTCGCGGTTGAGGGTGTCCATCACCGCGCTCCTTTCAGAGAGCCGATCGTGACCACAGCCCCCCGCGACGGCGCGCCCTTCGCGGGAGCCGCGCCGTTATCCGCCGCTTCGGCGGCTTTCTCGATGCCGGTGATCGGGGTTTCGGTGAAGAGATAAGTCTTCAGGTGCCCGGCGAAATCCGAATTGTGGCGACGGATCCATTCCAGCACCATCGAGGCGTGCTCCATCTCCTCGCGCATGTTGTGCAGCAGGATCTCGCGGAGCGCCGCATCCTCGGTGTCGTCGGCGCGCTGGCGGTACCAGTCGACGGCCTCCAGCTCTTCGACAAGCGAGGTGATCGCGTTGTGCAAGAGCCGCGCTTCCTGCGACAGCACATCGCGCGGCACATGGAGATTTTCGCTCGACATCGCTCTTCGCCC
>VAZF01000076.1:0-1403 GCA_005888425.1 Alphaproteobacteria bacterium | reverse complement strand
CCGCGATGTCCGCCGCCGCCGCCGCCGCATACAGGCACAACACGAGAAGCCACACCGCCCGCTTCACCGTGCTGATGGTCGCGACGATCATTAAATCGTCGCCGGGATGACGGTCAGGGTGTGCATCGAGCGCTACACGACGCGGATATTCTTGAACTGCCAGGGGTCGTCGCGGTCGAGATCCTCCGGAAAGAGCCGCCCGCGATCCTGCAAGGGCGTCCAGTCGCCCCATACGCCGACGACATCCCCGAGATAGGGCCGGCAAATCTCCAGGATCCGGTCAAAATCCAATTCCTCCGGCTCGACAATGCCGCGCTGCGGGTTCTCGATCGCCCAGATGATTCCGGCGAGAACCGGCGCGGTGACCTGCAACGAGGTCGCGTTGTTGTGTGGCGCGACGCGGCGCGCCTCGGCGATCGACAACCGGGAGCCGTACCAGTAGACGCCCTTCTCGGGCCCGAGCAGCAAGACGCCCAATTCGTCGATGCCCTCGACGATCTCCTCCATCATGAGCCGTTTCCGCGTCTGCAGGTGCCAGTTCTTGCCGGCCAGCTCATGCAGGCTCAACACGGCGTCGTCGCACGGGTGATAGGCATAGTGGCAGGTCGGCCGGTAGACCACGCGCTCGCCGTCCTGCAGGGTCAGGTAATCGGCGATCGAGATCGACTCGCCATGAGTGATCAGAAACCCGAGATAGGGGCCTTCGAGCGGTGTCCAGCTGCGCACCCGCGTGCCGGCGCCCGGGCGCAGCAGATAGATCGCCGCCTGGCTGCCGAAATCGTGCCGCCTTCCATCGGCCGGCAAATGCCGCTCATGCGTCCCCCAGCCCAATTCGGCCGGCTGCGACCCCTCGCTGTAAAAGCCGTCGATCGACCAGGTGTTGACGAACTCGCCTGGCGCTTTCGGGGTCGTCGAGACCTGCGTGTCGCGCTCGGCGATGTGGATCGCCTTGACCCCGAGACGCTGCGCGAGCCGACCCCAGCCCCCGCGATCCGCCGGCGCGGCGACCGCCGGATCGGCGTCGCGCGCGACATCGAGCAGCGCCTGCTTGACGAAATGCGACACGAGCCCAGGATTGGCGCCATGCGTGATGATCGCGGTCGGCCCGGGGCTCGCGCCGGGCTCTTTCGGCCGCAACGCCAGCGCGCTTTCGCGCAGCGCATAATTCGAGCGCGCCGCCGGCGGCAAGTTCGGGTCGGTATAGCCGCCCGGCCAGGGCTCGATGCAGGTGTCAAGATAAAGCGCGCCTCGCTCGCGGCACAGTTCGATGAGCGCGACGCTCGACACATCGACCGACACATTGAGCAGGAAATCGCCGCGCCCGAGCCGAGGTTCGAGCACGGCTCGGTAGTTTTCCCGGGTCAAAGCGGCTTCGATAAATTCGATCCCGTATTCGACCGCCT
>VAZF01000075.1 GCA_005888425.1 Alphaproteobacteria bacterium | reverse complement strand
CTGGAGAGCCATCTCGCGATCTCCGAGGCGGCGTTGAACGCGCGGCTGTGGGGGGAGGCGCGCCGTCATCTCGGAATGGCGATCGCCGCCGCCCCGCCGGGCGGACCAAGCCGGCGGCTCTGCCTGATGATGGCGCGGCTCGAAGACAGCGAACCTGGCGACCCGAAAGCCGCGCGCCAATGGCTCGAACGCGCCGCGGCCGCACCGCCCGACCCTTGCTATGTCTGCGACCGCTGCAACGCCGCGAGCACAGCACCCCAGGTGCATTTGGGGTAGCGTTTTGTCCTTAACAGTATGCCACAGGATGAAGCGCGGAGAAACAATCCCGGAACCCATTGTCAAGGGATTCCAGCGAGGTAGAATGTTTCATCGCGTCTCGCGGGGTACCCGCCCGTTTCGGATATTCACCGCTTCGTAAGCGGTAGGCCGTTGGTTCAAATCCGACTCGGGGCACCATCTTCGCGCAGCCGCAGTAGCATGTTGGGGCAGGGGTCGTGTTGAATGTCAGCGGTGGTGAAGGCGGTCAGCCGCAATGCGGAGCATACGTTTAGCAAACCCCACGAGGCGCGGATCACATTACTGGCGGGACAGGGCGTCGAGGGCGACGCGCATGCCGGCGCGACGGTCAAGCACCTCTCCCGCATCCTGAAATTCGGCAACGCGCCGAATCTGCGGCAGGTGCACCTGATCCACGAGGAATTGTTTGAGGAATTGCGCGCCGCCGGGTTCGCCGTAAGCCCGGGCCAGATGGGCGAGAACGTCACGACGAGAGGCGTCGATCTGCTAAAGCTGCCAAAAGGCGCGCGTCTGCATCTCGGCGAAGAGGCGGTCATCGAGATCACCGGGCTGCGCAATCCGTGCCGCCAGCTGAACAAATTACAGCCCGGGCTGATGGCCGCGACCTTGGCGCGCGACGTGGCCGGAAATCTGGAGCGCAAGGCCGGCGTCATGGCCATCGTGTTGGCGGGCGGCGAGGTCAAGAACGGCGACCCGATCCGTATCGAATCGCCGGAAGGGCCGCACCAGCCTCTCGCTCCGGTCTGAGTGGCGAAGCAGCGCAGCTCTCCGGCTTAATCAGGAAAGAACCGGCAGCAATCGAAAGTCACTTTCCGTAATGTTCTAGATTTATGAGGCCGTGAGCAAGTAAATTATATGACATCATACCTACAGGTTTATTTCTGACGTAATTACCTTTCCTTGCACAAGGCTCGCCAAACTGGAACCGGAGCAGCGATTCCTGGGTTTATTTCAAGAGTCGGTCAAAGCAAGGAGGTTGTAATGGCCACTGTTGGACCCGACGTCATGGTGCGCGAAACCGCGCGTCTGATCGCCAGCGACAAAGTGGAAGGCACGCCGGTGCGGCGCAGCAATGGCGACCGGATCGGCACAATCGAGCGCGTCATGATCGACAAGCGTAGCGGCAGGGTCGCCTATGCCGTCATGACCTTTGGCGGCTTTCTCGGCATTGGCGAGGAATACCGGGCGCTCCCATGGAGCGTCTTGCGCTACAACGAAGATCTCGACGCCTACGAGCTCAATCTCACGGACGAGCAGTTGAAGGGGGCGCCCGTCAGCGAAACCGGGTTCTACGAAACCGGCCGAGCCGATCGCGAGTGGGAGCGTCGAGTGCACGATTACTATCGGGCAACGCCGTATTGGTAAGCCCGTGAAAGTTGCGCGGCGGGCGCTTCGGCGCCGCCGCGCAGCGACTGGCTTAACATAGGTTAACCCCGGGACTTAGCACAGGCTAAGAAATACTTGGAGTAATCAGGTAAACTAAAGGCTTCGTCCTCAGCGGACAGTAGAGGGTGTCAGGTTTTCAGCTAAAACGTTTGAACCTTTTGCGAGGCAAGTTCGTTTACCGGGCGACTGAAAACCAATCGCCGGGACGGAATGAACAAGACAGTTCTGATCACTGGCGGGGCGGGGTTCATCGCGTCCCACTGCGCCGCTCTGCTCCTTCAGCACAATTATCGGGTGAAGGCGCTCGATAATCTCGACGCGCAAATCCATGGCAGCGACCGGTGCCCGCCGAGCTATCTCGATCGGCGGGTCGAGCTGGTGGTCGGCGATGTTCGTTCGCCAAGAGCGGTAAGCCGCGCCCTCGTCGATGTCGATTACGTGCTCCATCTCGCGGCCCGGGTCGGGGTCGGCCAGAGCATGTACGAGATGGCCGACTACACCGACGTCAACGGGCGAGGCACGGCCCTCCTGCTTGAAGCGATGGTGGAGCGCGCCAAGAAGCGGCCTTTCGAGCGCCTCGTCGTCGCCTCCAGCATGAGCATTTACGGCGAAGGCATGTACCGCGCCGCCGACGGGCGGCTCGTGCCCGATGCCGAGCGCAATTCGCGCCAATTGAAACGCGCGATCTGGGACCCGGTCGACGAAGCCGGGCAAACGCTTGAGCCGGTGCCGACACCCGAAGGCAAGCCGCCCTCGACACGCTCGGTCTACGCGCTGTCGAAATACGATCAGGAACGGCTCTGCCTGATGGTGGGCGACGCCTATGATATCCCGACAGTGGCGCTGCGGTTTTTCAACGTTTACGGCCCGCACCAGGCGCTGTCGAACCCCTATAGCGGCGTGCTCGCGATCTTTGCCTCGCGGCTGATGAACGATCGGCCACCGCTGATCTTCGAAGATGGCGAGCAGCGTCGGGACTTTGTGTATGTCGACGATGTTGCCGAGGCGTGCCGCCTGGCATTGCTCAACGACGCAGCGGTCGGAAAGGCGCTTAATATCGGCAGCGGCTCGCCGGTGACGGTGAAAGAGGCCGCCCGCCTCCTCGCCGACACCCTCGGCGTCTCCATCGAACCCGAGATCACCGGCGAATGCCGGGTCGGCGACGTACGGCACTGCTTCCCCGATATCCGCGAGGCACGAGACGCGCTCGGCTATCGACCGCGCACAACCCTCGCCGCGGGGCTGCGGAAGCTGGTCCGCTGGCTCGACGGACGGGTGGCTATCGACCGCGTCAGCGAGGCGCGAGCGGCTTTGGCCTCGCGGGGTCTGACGCTATGACCGTCGCGATTGCCGATCCGGGCGGACGCGCCGCGCGGCGGCCGGTGCTGATTACCGGCGGCGCCGGTTTCGTCGGCACGAACCTCGCCGACCGGCTTCTGCGCCGGGGACGCCGCGTGCGGATCTTAGACAGTCTGGCGCGACCGGGGTCGGAAGCCAATCTGCGGTGGCTCTTGGCGCAGCACCGCACACGGCTTCAGGTCGAGGTCGCCGATTTGCGCGATGGCGCGCGCCTGCGCGCGGCCCTGGCAGAGGTCAGCACGGTTTTTCATCTGGCGGCGCAGGTCGCGGTGACGACCAGCCTGCAACACCCGGAAGAAGATTTTGCGGTCAATGCGCGCGGCACGCTCGACCTTTTGGAGGCATTGCGCGAGCGCGGCGGCGACGCGCGCCTGATCTTCACCTCGACCAACAAGGTCTATGGCGCCATCGACGACATCGAATTGGTCCAGTCGGACCGACGCTATGTCCCGCGTAACGAGCTGGCGCGCAGCGGCATTGCCGAAACCCGCGCCTTGCAGTTTCACAGCCCCTATGGCTGCTCGAAGGGAACAGCCGACCAATACGTCCTCGATTACGCGCGCAGCTATGGGTTGGCGACCGCCGTCTTCCGCATGAGCTGCATCTACGGGCCGCACCAGCACGGCACCGAGGATCAGGGGTGGCTCGCGCATTTCATGATCCGTGCGGCCGACCGGGAGCCGATCACGCTCTACGGCGACGGCAAGCAGGTGCGCGATGCCCTATTCGTCGATGATCTCGTCGATGCGTTCCTGACGGCCGAGCAGCGCCTGCCCGACATCGCCGGCCAGGCCTTCAACATCGGCGGCGGCCCGGAAAACACGCTGAGTCTCCTCGAACTGATCGACCGTATCGCGGCGCTGAACGGCCGCCGCCCGCGCCTCAGCTTTGGCGCTTGGCGGGTCGGCGATCAGCGCTGGTATGTCAGCGACATCCGAAAATTCCACCGGGCGACCGGCTGGTTGCCGCGGGTTGGCGTCGAGGAGGGCGTGCGCCGGCTGCATGCCTGGCTAATGGCGAGCCGCCAGCAAGCAATGCCGCTGAGGGCCGCTGCCAGGTGACAATCAGGTGACGTTTGCCGCATGAAAATCGCACTCGTCAATCCGCCCTGGTCGTTTGACGGCAGCATCTATTTCGGCTGCCGGGAGCCGCATCTGCCGCTCGAATACGGCTATGCCCGGGCGTTGCTGACGGATGCCGGACACGATGCCGCGATCTTCGATGCCCAGATCGACGGCATCGATACCGCGGCGCTTCAATCGCGCGTGGCGGATTTCGCGCCGGACATGATCGTCGTGACAACAGCGCCCAGCTATCTGTTCTGGCGCTGCGCCCCGCCCGAGCTGCGGATCCCGCAACACACCTTGGCGGCGCTCGACGGACTCGGTGCGCTGACCGTCGCAGTCGGCCCCCACGCCTCATCGACGCCACGGATTGCGGTGAAGAAGCTTGGCGTCGATGCGGGCGTACAGGGCGAATGCGAGGAAGTGCTGGTGAAACTCGCCGACACCCCACGCGAAGCGTGGGGCACCATCGCCGGCTTGGTGCGGCATCACAACGAGGACATCGTCGTGCAAGGCGGGCCGCAAGCCGTCGATATGGCGCGGCTGCCGGCCTTGCGCTGGCACCCCGACATCGTGCAGCGGCACGCGCATCACCACCATCGCTTTGACACTGCACTGCATGGCCCCGGCGCCGAAATGGAGGTGTCGCGCGGTTGTCCCTATCATTGCACCTTCTGCGCCAAGGACAATTTCCGCGACCGCTACCGCCGCCGGCCGCTTGCGACGATCCTCGACGAACTCGACGGGCTCATCGCAGCGGGCGCGAGCTACGTCTACTTCATCGACGAGATCTTTCTGCCGTGGCGCGAGCTGCTCGAGGCCCTCGTCGAGAGGCCGGTCGAATTCGGCGTTCAGACGCGCATCGATCTATGGCGCCCCGACATGCTCGACCTGCTCGGCCGCGCGGGCTGCGTCTCGATCGAGGCCGGTGTCGAGAGCCTGACGCCGCACGGGCGCGACTGGCTCGACAAGGACTGCAAACTGTCCACCGAGGAATTGCGCGACCGGCTGATCCACGCGAAGCGCTCGGTGCCGTTCGTGCAGGCCAATCTGATCATGACCGAGGGCGACGATCCCGAGATCATCATGCGCTGGCGCGAGGAATTGCAGCAGCACGGCGTGTGGGCCAACGAGCCGGTGCCGCTGTTCCCTTATCCTGGCTCACCCGAATACCGCCGCATGTGGGGGCTCCCCGACGACGACGCATGGGAGCGCGCCCTGGATTACTACCTCGATCGCTACGCGAGCTTCAGCGATATCCAGGAGGCGCAGCCGCGCCGTCTGGCTGAGCTGGAACGCGCCATCGGGTGATGCACAGCCGCGGCAAAACCAATCCAACGGTGCTGATGAGCGCTGATGCTGTCGGCGGAGTGTGGAGCTATGCTCTGACATTGTGCGCCGCGCTGCCGGGAGTCCGGTTTGTGCTCGCCA
>VAZF01000074.1 GCA_005888425.1 Alphaproteobacteria bacterium | reverse complement strand
CGTCTTCCCATTTCTCTCTGATCGACATTCCTGCATCGGTATGGATGTCGATCTCTTTCATTGCCCCCGTCATGGCATCGAAGCCGGTCGCAAAAACGATCGCATCGAGCGCGTAATCGGAAGCGGCCGTGCGCAATCCGGTGGGCGTGATCTCCTTGATCGGCCCGCTTCTGATATCGACCAGGGTGACGTTGTCGCGGTTGTAGGTCTCATAATAGTCGGTATCGAGAATGAGCCGCTTGGTGCCGATCGGATGATCGTCGGGGCACAGCAGTTCTGCGGTTTGGGAATCCTTGACGGTAGCGCGGATTTTTCGGCGCACGAACTCCGCTGCCGTTTCGTTGGATTCTTTGTTGAGCAGCAAATCTGTGAACGAATACAGAAAACTGATGCTGCCGCCTTCCGCCCATTTGGCCTCGTAGGCGCGCAGCCGCTCGTCCTCGGGTGTCTGGAGGGCCGACTTTACGGGTGCGGGGTAGCCGGCGATTCCGAACGGCGTATCGAACGCGGCGCGGCGGCGCTCGGGATACTCATTCTTGTGGGCGCGCTCCTTCGCAGGGTCGAGCGGCACATTGCGCGCCGGCAGGCTGAAATTGGCGGTCCGCTGAAAGACGTAAAGATGCTTTGCCTGCTTTGCGATGATCGGTATCGACTGGACACCTGAAGAGCCGGTGCCAATCACGCCGACGCGCAAGCCGGTGAAATCGACCCCTTCATGCGGCCATAAACCGGTGTGGTACCACTTGCCCTCGAAGCTCTCCAGGCCGGGATAATTCGGCTTTCGCGGGGTCGAAAGATTGCCCGTTGCCATGATGCAAAAGCGGGCGGTCGCGGTATGACCCTTGTCGGTCGTCACCGTCCATGTGCTTGCCTTGCGGTCGAAGACCGCCTCCGTCACCCGCGTGTTGAACTCGATATCGCGCCTGAGGTCGAAGCGGTCGGCCACATGGTTGATGTATTTCAGGATCTCGGGTTGCGTGCCGTAGCGCTCGGGCCAATGCCATTCCTGCTGCAGCTCATCGGAGAAGGCATACGAGTACTCCATGCTCTCCACATCGCAGCGGCACCCGGGGTAGCGGTTCCAGTACCAGGTGCCGCCGACCCCGCCGGCGGCCTCGAAGGCGCGCACTTTGAGGCCGAGCTTCCGCAGACGGTAGATCGCGTAGAGCCCGCCGACTCCTGCGCCGATGATGATCGCATCGAACCTCGCGGGCCCGGCGGTCGTTTTCGACATTTCGGATCGCTCAGATGAGCTGTTCACTCCGCCGCCTCCCGAACCTTGGTGGAAGACCATGACTTCAGCACCGGCAGCACCTCTTTTGCGAAGAGCTTCAGGCCTCGCTCGGCGACCTCGTGAGGCGTGCCGCCAAAGCGGAAAGCGACATTGAGTTCGAAATCGCCGATGATATTCCGGCGCGCTTCGAGGCCGCGCAGGATCTTGTCGGGGGTGCCCCAGCTGGCTGCCTGCATAAAGCCGTTTACCGCGCCGTCGAGGCCGCCTTTCCGCGCAATCTCTGCCTTCTGCTGATAGGCGTCATAGCCCTTCACTGTCTTGAAGTGCTCGCCCAGAAATTCGTAGTGGTAGAAATTGCTTTCGACAAATTTCCCCTGATAGCGGCGCGCCTCTTCCTCGGTCTCGGCAAGGTTGGTGCCGCAGATACAGAACTCGGTCAGCATCACGTGCGGCGGTTCGGTCCCGTGGTATTTGCGGTGCAATTCGCGGCCGCGCTCGATCGCCGGCAGCCGCATCTCCCACGGGCGGTCGGCGAACATGACGATATGGGCGCCGAGCTTGGCGGCGGACTCGATCGAATCCTCGCTTGACGCGACGGCATAGATGCGCCCGTCAAAGGAATGCTGCGGCCGCGGCCGGATCTCAATGCGCGGCTGCTTGTAGAACTTGCCGTCGCCCTCGATGAAGCCGGTCTTCAACGCATTGACGATCATCGGCGCCGCCTCGTCGAAGCGTTCCCGCGATTCATCCATGCTGAGGCGGAACGCGGCGAACTCACGCCGGGCCAAGCCGCGTCCCAGACCAAGGCGCAGCCGCCCCTTGCTCAGCATGTCGAGCACCGCCGCCTGCTCGGCGACGCGCAGCGGGTCGTGCCAGGGTAGGATAACGGCCGCGGTGCCCAGATCGACGTTCGGGCAAAGCGCCGTCAAATACGTCATCAGCTGCAGATTGTCAGGCACGAACGAGTAGTCGTTGAAATGATGCTCGGCAGACCACAGGCAGTCGAAGCCGAGATCGGCGGCGAGCCGCGCCAGCCGGATCTCCTCATCCCACACCCGCGCATCGGAGCAGTTCTCCCAGCCGTAGCTGGCGAACACCATCATCATGCCGACATTCATGAAATGCTCCTCCGCTCGTTGTCTGCCCGGCGGGCCGGAAATGGCTTTCGCAGCACCCGCATGACGGCAAATTCCGCTGGGATTGCGGCGCCCTAAGCCAGCGCCAATTCGCGGTACCCCTCTGCAACGACGGCATCGCAGTGCTCGCGAAACGTGGGATGGCCACCGCTGTAGCGCATGATCTTGCGGGTTTGTTTGCCCTCGACGTTGCGGTTCACGCCGGTCATCCACGAGTCGATCTCGTTGAACAGCAATCCCTCGCCACTCGCCTTGACGTGGTCGGTCCACTGAGCCACCCCCGCGGCCGTGGCCTCGATCCGGGTCACGCCGCGGTCGCGCGCATGCCGGATTAGACCGGTCACCCAGTTGACGTTGTATTCGACGGCGCGCGGAAAATTGCCCAGCGCGGCATGCGGCCCCATCACCATCAGCATGTTGGGGAAATCTTCGATCAGCACGCCAAGATAGGTCTGCGGCCCATCCTTCCACCTATCCTTAAGCGACACGCCGTCGACGCCTCGGATGTCAATGCGGTCGAACGTACCGGTGATCGCATCGAAGCCGGTCGCGTAGATGATCATGTCGAATTCGTATTCGGTATCGCTCGTCCTGATGCCGGTCGGGATGATCCGCTCGATCGGCGTCTCATTGATGTCGACGAGTTTAACGTTGGGCTGGTTGTAGACCTCGTAGTAGCCGCTTTCGAGCGGCACCCGCCGGGTGCCAAAGCCGTGGTTCTTCGGGATCAACTTCTCGGCGATGACCCGGTTCTTGACGCGCTGACGGATCTTGCGCGCGATGAAGTCCGAGATCAGCGCGTTGGCCCCGCGGTCCGTCAGGATGTCGCGGAAATTGCCTTGCCAGATGCCGAAGCCCGGCTCGGCATAGAGCTTCTCCCAGAAGGCTTCGCGTTCCTCAGGGCTGACCTCGTGCGTGCGCCGCCGGTCGGGTTTGTGAATGAAGCAGCCGGGGCTCTCGTTACAGCGCGCGAAGATCTCCGGATAGCTGGCCCGGATCCGGCGCATCTCGTCCTCGCCGATCTTGGCGTTGTGCAGCGGCGCGCACCAATTTGGGGTGCGCTGAAAGACGGTCAGCTGGCCGACGGTCTTGGCGATCTCGGTGATCGCCTGCACCGCGGTGGCGCCCGTCCCGATCACCGCGACGCGCTTGCCCTCGAAGCTGACCGGCTCCTTCGGCCAGTAATGCGTATGAAAGGACTGTCCCCGGAAACTCTCGACCCCGGCGATGCGCGGCATCGTCGCCGCCGATAGGACGCCGATGGCGGTGATCAGAAACCGCGTGCTGTACCGGCGGCCGTCCTCCAGCGCGACGTCCCAGCTGCGCGTTTCCTCGTAGTAAGACGCGGCGGCGACGCGGCTGTTGAACTGGATGTCCCGGCGCAGATCGAACTTGTCCGCGACATGATTGAGGTAGCGCTCGGTTTCGGCCTGGCCCGCGAAACGTTCAGCCCAGTTCCATTCCTCCAGCAGCTCCTGCGAAAAGGAATAGGCGTAGGTATAGCTTTCCGAATCGAAGCGGGCGCCGGGATAGCGGTTCCAGTACCAGGTGCCACCGACACCGCTGCCGGTTTCGAGTATGCGCGCCCGCAACCCCAGCTCGCGCAGCCTGTAGAGCTGATACAGGCCGGAGACGCCGGCGCCGATGATCACGGCATCAAAATCCAAGACTGGGGCTGCCTTGGCGCAACGCGTTGCCGTCTGTGAGGCCCTCATGCTTTTCTTCCCATCGCCGAGATGAACCCTAAGCCGAGACGCGACCGCTCGCCTCAGTTCATGCCGTAAAATCCCAGGGCGCCGCCGGCCAACACCTGGTGCTTGGCCTGGGGCGACAACGGCCCGAGCCGGTCGCGGACCATCTGCGGCGCTCCGGGAAAGAAGCCGTCCTGATGCGGATAATCGGTCGCCCACATGATCTTGTGCGGCCCGATATAGTCGGCCAACGCGGCAATGCTGCTCTCCACCGGCTCGAACGAGATCCAGCAATTGCGCTGGAAGAGTTCGCTCGGCCGCATCTTCGGGGCGGATTCGTTGAACCCCTGATCGTCGAAATGCCGGTCCATGCGATCGAGCCACGGCGCCATCCAGCCGCCGCCCGATTCGAGAAACGCGACGCGCAGACGCGGGTGGCAATCGACAACGCCACCCCAGATCACAGCCATCGCCGCCAGCATCATCTCCATCGTGTGCGAAATCATGTGGCGCGCCGCACGGTCTCCTTCGAAACGGTCGACGCCGACCGTGGGCATCGCATTGGTCGAGCCTTCGTGAAAGCCGATCGAAAAGTCGAGCTCCTCTGCCATCGTCCAGAACGGCTCATACATCCGGTCGTTGATCATCTTTTTACCGTGATACGGGTTCGGCCGCAGAAAACCGCCGGGCATCCCGAGCTTTTCGCGCGCGTACCGCATCTCCTCGATCGCGAGCTCGACCGACTGCATCGGCAGCATCGCGACCCCGAACAGCCGATCGGGGTAGGGCTTGCAGTAATCGGCGAGCCAGCGATTGTAGGCGCGGCACATCGCTGCGGCGAGTTCAGGATCCTCGACGGCGCCGGCGAACAGGCCGAGGCTCGGGTAAAGGAAAGCGGCGTCGATCCCGTCGGCGTCCATATCGATCATGCGGGCGTGCGGGTCGAACCCGCCCTTCTTTCCTTCAGCGTATTTGAGGCTGTCGAGCTTGACCGCGCCCTGCCGGACCCCGACCGCGCCCAGGCTGCCGATCCCGCGCGGATTGCCGAGCAGTTTGCCCTCGACGCTAAGGCGCTCCTTGCCGTTCTCGTCGATGACGAACCGAGGCCGACGCTCGCGGAACCCCGGATCTATATATTCGTCCCACAGGCTGAGCGGCTCGAGGATGTGGCCGTCGGCGTCCACGACGTTGTAGGCGCGGGTCATCGGGATATCCTCCGGATGGAGTGATCTTGCGACATGCTACCGCAGCCGTCCGGGCCGCGCGACCCTGAACATCATTCAGAATATCGAATGCAGGCATGTCCTTATGCCCGAGCCCCGGGTCGCTGGAAATCGAGCGCTATTCCCGATCCGGCAGGCATGTTCAACCGTAAGGCGCGATCTGAGCCCTTGTGAAGCTCAGACCTGTTTTTCAGAAAGGCCGGCGTTATGCAACGCCGGCGTTTGTGAGCAGGAGACGTGAATGAAATCTATCGCACTCGCGGCCGCCGTTGGCGCGCTCGCTGTCGGTCTAGCCTCGCCGCCCTCGGCGCAAGCGCGGACATGTTTCCGAGAGTCTCTGTCCGACTCCGCTGGCCATCATGCGGTGATGCGGGGATGCTCGACCGCCCGGCATCACGCGCTTCGAACCACCCGCCGGGCAGTCACAAGGACGACCAGGGTCGTGACCACCGACGATTATTTCACGACGACCCCCGTCCGGACCCGGACCCGTTACTATTCCCCCCGGAGCGAGATCGTCGAGTACGGGAGCAGCACCTATACCGCTCCAACGACCCAGTACAGCACCGTCTATCAGCCCAGCTATGCGATGCGCTGTGGTCCGGGAAACAGCGCAAATTGGGGCTACAACAACTATTATGGCAGCTCGTCGCCGCCGTGGTGTCAGGCCAGCGCCAGTCGTGTAACGGCCGGGCGGTGCAACACCGCCCGGCCAGCCGGGGAATTCACGCCGCTGAGGCTGTGTCAGTTCGAGCTCCCAGGCTGCGGTTATCTTCCTTCAATCGGTCGAGCAGATCGGGAAGTTCGCGGACAAAATCGACGTCGTTTCCCGGGTTAAGATTAAAGGAGTAGTGCTTCATCTTGACCGGCGCGTCACCGCGATGCTTGCCATCGGCGTAGATCAGGTAGAGATCCCGTGACGCTTCCTCATGGACGAACACGGCCCGGCATTCATACCGGTTGCTACCCCGGGTCTGAAACGTGGCCATCGCATCGGCCATGTAGTTGAACGCCTTCGGCGCGCCGAAGACCGCCACATGGCCGCGGAAGATGCGGCCGTCAAAGCCCCAAATCGTGTACTCGTATTCCGACTGGCCGGAGAGTTCCCACATCGACTTCTTGATGAAGTTGATGTCGGTGAAATCCTGTACCGCGATATCGGCGCGGCCGGGAACATCGCCTGAGCAGCCGGCCCATACCCATTCGGGATATTCGGGATAACAGAGCTTTACGGCGAGGAGTTGGTCGCGCCGGTTCTGATGCGTGCGGCGGAACGAACCGAGTGCGAACGGGCTGCCTCGGTATTTCGGCACGCCATCCTTCAGCAGATCAAAGGCGGCGTTGATCGATTGCGCGGTATCGAGGTTGCCGCCGCGATCGGGGTGATGCCGATGGATCAGCTGCCGCCGAGCCTCTCTGAGGGTTTCCGGCGCCATCCCAGTGACATCGATCCCGAAGCGCCGGAACAGCAGGATCGCGTCGATGACGTTGACCTCAGGGAGAATTTCTGTCGTCCGCATCCGTTTGCGCCGCTCGCGTTGATGTCAAACGTCGTGAGGAATGAACCCGAGGCGTGATCCTGCAGGGCGGACCCTAACGAATTTTCCGCGTGCTCGGGCGGAAGGAAGCTGCAGGATTATCGGGAATATTCGATAAACTCGGCTTAACGGGCGCCGAAAATCGTCCGGACCGCTCGCCAGCACCGCGAAGCGCGTCCGCAGCTTGTGAACACGGCTGGCCGGAGGCATCCTGCGGCCCTTCTAAGAACAACATCTCTGGGAGCTTGCCATGCGCCTCGAAGGGAAGATTGCGATCGTCATCGGCGCCGGACAGAGCCCGGGCGAAGGCATCGGAAACGGCCGGGCGACGGTGCTGCGTTTCGCGCAGGAAGGCGCCCTCATTCTCGCCGTCGACCGCGATCTCGCCTCCGCCGAGGAGACCGCCGCGCTTGCGCGGCAGGAGGGCGGTGAATG
>VAZF01000073.1 GCA_005888425.1 Alphaproteobacteria bacterium | reverse complement strand
CTGCTCGCCGGCAGCTCGGCGCTCAGCTACATCGCCGGGCAGCTGATCGAGCGGGCATCGGAGGAACGGCGCGCCCGGACCATCCTCGGGATCGCGGTCGCGCTGCATCTCGGGCTCCTCGGCATCTTCAAATATTTCGATTTCTTTATTTCCTCAGCGAACCAGCTGGCGCGCCTTCTCGGCCTCGAGCACGAGGTGCCGTTTATCGAGATCCTGCTGCCGGTGGGCATCTCGTTCTTCACATTTCACGGCATCTCCTACATCACCGATGTCTACCGCCGCGACGTCGCGGTGTGCCGCAACCCGCTCGACATGCTGCTCTACATGTCGTTCTTCCCGCAGCTCGTCGCCGGCCCGATCGTGCGCGCCGCCTACTTCCTGCCGCAGCTCGTCAGACCTTCGACCGAGCCGATCCCGATCGGCCCGGCCCTGCTGCTGATCCTCAGCGGGCTCTTCAAAAAGGTCGTCATCGCGAATTACCTCGCGACCGGGCTTGTCGACCCGGTGTTCAGCGCCCCCACCAGCTATGGCGGCCCCGATCTCTTGCTCGCCACCTACGGCTATGCGGTGCAGATCTTTTGCGATTTCAGCGCCTATAGCGACATGGCGATCGCGCTGGCGGCGCTCCTCGGCTTCCGCTTCCCGGCCAATTTCAACCAGCCCTACCGGGCGCAGCGGCTGCGCGAATTCTGGCAGCGTTGGCACATCTCGCTGTCGACCTGGCTGCGCGACTACCTCTACAAGCCGCTCGGCGGCAATCGCCACGGCCGGTGGAAGACCTACCGCAACCTCTTCTTGACGATGCTGCTCGGTGGATTGTGGCACGGCGCGGCGTGGAAATTCATCGCCTGGGGGGCCCTGCACGGCGGCGGGCTCGCGGTCGAGCGCGTGCTGGAGCCGTGGATCGGCCGGCGCGCCTTGTCACCGGCCGCGAAAATCGTCGCGACGCTGATCGTCTTCCATTTCGTCTGTCTCGCCTGGATTTTCTTTCGCGCCGAGGATTTCGCGGTCGCCTCGCTTTTCATCGGCGGGCTCGCCTCCGGCTGGGGCGACGGCGTTCAACAAGCCGGTCCCTTTGTCGTGGCGCTCATCGTCTTGGGGCTCGCCGGCCAGTTCACGCCGGATGCGCTGTTCGACCGCGCCGCTCTGGCCTTCGCGCGTGTCCCGAGCTGGGGGCTCGGCGCGATGGCTGGCATTGTCGTCGCGCTGATCAACGCGCTCGGCCCCGAGGGGGTCGCCCCGTTCATCTATTTCCGCTTCTGAGCCATGGTCGCCCTCGAACGCGAACTCCGCGAACCCATATCGCCGTCGCCGTCCACGATAACGGCCGATGCGATCCCGCTCGCGTTGCGGCGCAGCGGCGCTTCGGTGCGGCAGGTGCTGGCGCTGACCTTTGTCGGCGTGTTCACCCTGGCGCTCTTCGCCTCGCGCGACCTGCCCTCCTGGGTCGGCGGGCTCGGCAGCGGGCCCTTGATCGACCGGGCGCAAGCTCTCGCGACGCAATGGGACGATACGATGGCCTCGCTCGGCCTCACCCGCCCGCACGACGCCCTACGCGCGCTGATCCGCCGCCTCCTCGACGCCCAGTGGTAGCGGTATCGTGAGCGATTATCGCTCACTCAATTATTTCGTCGGCGCGCGCCAGGATCGTTGGAGGGACCGCGATCCCGATGTCCCGGGCGGCCTTGGCGTTCACGACGAGCTCGATCTTGCTGGGCTGCAAGATCGGCAGCTCACCCGGTTTCTGCCCGGCGAGGATCCGCCCGGTGTAGATCCCGGCACTGCGATACTCCTCGGTGATTGTCGCGCCGTAGCTCATCAGGCCGCCGGCCGCCACGAACCCGCGGTGGTAAAAGATCGCCGGGAGTTTTTGTCGGGCTGTGAAACCGGCGATCTGCTCGCGCCTGGTAAAGAAATACGGATCGGTGGCGACTATCAACGCGGTACCCGGCCGTTGTGCGGCCTCGGCGAGCGCGGCATCGATCTCCCTCTCGCC
This sequence comes from Alphaproteobacteria bacterium, assembly GCA_005888425.1. Taxonomy (GTDB): domain Bacteria; phylum Pseudomonadota; class Alphaproteobacteria; order ATCC43930; family CGMCC-115725; genus DATARH01. The sequence goes on along the minus strand of VAZF01000073.1, from coordinate 3,597 downwards.
GCCGGCTTTGATGATCCGCAGCGCGCGCCCGCTTTGCTGGGCTGCGGCCTGGCTCGCGGCCGCTTCGCCCTCGGCATTCGGATTGTGGGGATTGACCAGCATGGTCAATGCCGCTGCCGGCGCCAGCTCGGCCAGCAATTCCAGGCGCTTTGGCGCCAGCTCCCCCATGAACAGCGTCACGCCGGTAATATTCCCGCCGGGTCGGCCGAGGCTGCCGACCAACCCAAACTTGACCGGGTCGTCGCCGATCGCGATGACGATCGGGATTGTCGAGGTTGCTGCCTTTGCGGCGCTGGCCGCCACCGCGCCGCCCGTCGCGACGATCGCGGAAACCTTCTTCTGGACCAGATCGGCGGCCATGCTGGGCAGCTGATCGTACTTCCCTGCGGCCCAGGCGTACTCGATCGCCACGTTCTCGCCTTCCCTGTAGCCGGCCTCTTTCAGCCCTTCAAGAAAGGGAGGCGTCAAGGTGGCAAATCCCTCGGCCGAGCCGCTGCTCAGAAACCCGATGACCGGCACCGCTATGGGCGGCGTTTGCGCCGCGAGCGGGCGTGCGGCGGCCGCACTTGCCAGCAGAAGCAGCAGATCGCGCCTGTTCATCGGAGAGCTTCGCCAGTGCGAGAACGGCGGACATCCTAAACCCGGAGTCTCTAGGCCGTGTGCAATTTCGCGCTCTGCGGGTATCGCGACCGGTTCTTTTCGTGCGGTCTCCCGCCACACGTCCGGGAAGCGCATAATCCGCTCGTCCAACGAGGAGCTTCCCGTGTTCCCGACCCTGACCGACGAGCAGCGCCGTTTTGTCTCGACCGTGCGCGAGCTGGCGCAGAGCGAGTTCCGCGAGCGCGCCCCGCGCTGGATGGACGGCACCTTCCCGTGGGACAACATGAAGCCATTGGCGGAGTTGGGCGTCCTCGGCATGGCGGTGCCGGAGGAGTATGGCGGGCTCGGCCTGCCGGTCTTCGACACCGCGCTCGTCCTCGAGGAGATCGCCAAGACCTGCTACGTGACGGCGATGGCCGTCCTCGGCGAGGTCGGCGTCCAGACCCGCATCATCGCGACCTATGCGCCCGAAGCCATCAAGCAGCGCATACTGCCGGCGGTGTGCAGCGGCGACTGCCTGCTGGCGATCTGTATGACCGAGCCTGACGCCGGCACCGACGTCGCCAATTACAAGACCAATATCGACCGTGTCGGCAACCGGCTCCGGCTCAACGGCGTCAAGACATTGATCAGCCGCGCCGAGGAGGCCGGCATGTTCGTCGTCTTCACCCGCATCGTCAAAAAGCCGGGCCGCGAGGGCATCGGCTGCGTCTTGGTCGAGAAGGGGACGCCGGGTTTCTCGGTGACCGGCACCTATCACACGATGGGCGGCGAAAATCTGCACGAGATCCGCTTCGAGAATGTCGAACTGCCGCCGGAAAACCTTGTCCTCGAAGACGGCTTCCGCAAATTGCTCTCGGCCTTCAACACCCAGCGCTGCCTCAACCCGTCGATCTCGCTGGGGCTCGCCGAGGGTGCGCTCGAAGAGGCCGTGAAGTATGCCAAGGACCGCAGCGTGTTCGGCCGAGCCGTAGCCGATTTCCAGGGCATGCGCTGGAAGATCGCCGAAATGTACCGCGACATCGAGGCGGCGCGCAGCATCCTCTATCGCGCCTGCGCCACCGCCGACCCATTCCCCGACCCGCTGCTCGCCGCGGCGGCCAAGGTCACCGTCAATGAAATGGCGCTGCGCGTCACCAGCGACGCCATTCAGGTGCATGGCGGCTACGGCTTTACCGACGAGTTCCCGGTATCGCGATTCTATCGCGGCGCCCGTTACGGCACCTTGGGCGGTGGTACCTCGGAGACCTTGCGCGACCTGATCGGAAAGCGGGTCATCGCCGGCCTCGATCCGGTCGACGGCATCCTCGGACTCGGCGCGTTCTAAGCGGGATCCGCTTCACGTCGCCGTTTCTCGAAATCGACAGCGGTAGTGTAGGATCAAGCCGCCCGTTCATCGCCATCTCGCAAGCGGGGGACGAACGACAATGCCGTCAAGGAGCGAACTCGACCTGCTCTATCAGATCGGCTCTCAATTGGCGCCGGCAATCCATCAGGCGCAAAACTGGCCGTACGACGTTCCGCACGCCCAATACGAGGCCTCGCTGTGGCCGCCGCACGATGTCGGGGGACAGCCGGACGCGCCGGTCCGCTACGAAGAAAAAGAGGAGGAACAGTGGGAGCTCGACACCTACGTCACCTGCGAGGTTCTCGGCTGGAAGGGCGTGTGGAATGCCGAGGAACGGCGCCGTCGCGGCAACAACGATATCGGTCTGTCGCTCTATTACGACTTCCCCTACTACGGACGTTGGGTCCTGTGCGCCGCAAGAATGCTGGTCGATAAGAACCACGTCTCGCTGCTCGAATTGCTCGAAAAGATTGCGGAAGTGAAGGCTCGCTATGGAAAGCCGTAAGACCGGCAACGCGCCCGCCCACTTCAATGTCGGCGACTTGGTTCGCGTAAAAGATCTGCCGAACCTGTTCTACAGCCGAACCCAGATGTACGTTCGCGGCGTGCGCGGGACGATCGCCGCTCGCACCTACGAAGACCTTCTCCCCGAAGATGAGGCCTGGAACCGGGACGATGCGCAGCCGGAGCAGTTCTACATCGTCCGGTTCAGGCAGAAGGATCTCTGGGACGGATATCCGTTCGAGAACGACACGCTGCAGACCGAACTGCCGGACCGCTGGCTCGAACCTGCTGGCGATTGACGGGAACCGGAAACGCGATAAAGGCACCACATATGGCGCAGACGCACGACCACGGCGACCACAGCCATCCAGCCGCGCCGATGGTGGAGGAAATAAGCGACTTCGAAATTCTCGAAATCGCCGTGCGCGAGCTGGCGATCGAGAAGGGTCTGTTTACCGCCGAGGATCACCGGAAATTCACCGAGTGGGCGGAACAGATCGGACCGGCAGGCGGCTCCCGCCTTGTCGCGAAGGCGTGGACCGATCCGGCTTTCAAGGCCCGCGTCTTGAGCGATGGCGTCGCCGCCTGCCGCGAGATCGGGATTGACTGGGCCGAACCGACCGGCCAGGGCACGCCAAGCGACTACATGGAGCTGCGCGTCCTGGAAGACACGCCGACGCTGCACCACGTGATCGTGTGCACGCTGTGCTCCTGTTATCCGCGGCCGCTGCTCGGCCACTCGCCCTATTGGTACCGTTCGCCGAATTATCGTCGCCGGCTGGTCCGCTGGCCGCGTCAGGTGCTGACCGAATTCGGCTTGGTCCTGCCGCCAGAGGTCGAGATCAGGGTCGAGGACTCGAATCAGAAATGCCGCTTTATGGTCCTCCCGATGCGCCCTGCGGGAACCGAGAGCTGGAGCGAGGAGCAGCTCGCGGAAATCGTGACGCGCGACTGCATGATCGGCGTCGCGTTGCCGCGGCCGGACCGCAAGGCGGACGATGTCCGGCCGGTCCACAAGGCCAGCCGGCCGGTCGGCGGCGAGCACCATGAACCGGGAGGCAGCCCATGAGCGGTAAAACCGTCCTCGGCCCCGCCGCTTCGGACGCGCCCGGGGCGGAGATCTCTCCGATCCCGCTGCTGGACGC